>DATEHG010000222.1:0-5181 GCA_035279705.1 Gemmatimonadales bacterium | reverse complement strand
CCTGGCCCAGGGAATCCAGCGCTCCCACGGAAGCCACGAGGTGGCCATCAGCGGGAGCACTGGAACAACTGGGATGAGGACGAGAATATCTCGGGTTGTCATTTCTCTACTGCCCGCTTGACTGACTGCACTCTAGCTGCGACCGCCCGGCCCGTCAGCCCGTTGTTCCGCCTTGTCGCGGCTGAAGCCGCGGCTCGGCATCTGCCAGTAAACTGGCCCTTCTCGCGTTTTTGCGATGCCCAATCGCTCGGGCCAACCCCTCACATTGGGGCATGCGCCATCGACTCTTCGTGCACCTCACCTGGATTACCAGGGACCGCCAGCCGCTGATTGAAGTTCAGCGCGCCGAGTTTCTGACTCGGTATCTCCCGTGTGTGGCGAGGCAGGAGCGGGCCGAAATCTGGGCGATGGGATTCGTCACCACCCACGTCCACCTCCTCATCCGCCTCCATCCCGCCGCCGATATTTCGCGATTGGCCCAGCGATTCAAGGGAGGAAGTGCGGTATTGGCCGCGAGGGAAGGGCATGGCCCGAAAGATCGGCCGCTTCACTGGGCCAAGGGGTACGATGTCCAGTCGGTGAGTCTGCGCGCCATTCCCGACGTCCGGCGCTACCTCGAGCAGCAGAGCAGCCGCCACCCGGAGGAGGCGATTGCGGGGTGGCACAACATTGCAATGACGCCACCCGTCTAGCTCTCGGCAAGTCGTCAGGTAACCAGGACCAAGGACGGCCGCCGCAGCACGGAGCTCCTAATCGATGAGTCTTTGTCAGTTCACTGACAGTTGCCGAGCCGCGGCTTAAGCCGCGACCTGGCGCGGCCGCGGTCGGCCCGTCCGCCATGGAAATGAACCCCCGGTCGGTGAGTTCTTTCCGCTCAGGGGGCGGGTCAGGCCCTACCGTCTAACAGCCCCACATGGTGCTCTCGTACGCCAGGGCCCACCCGGCTTTCCCGTGTTTGTAGATCTGGAAATTGTAGCTCTCGTAGTAGGAGGTCCCGGTCACTACCTCCAGATACCCATCCCGGTCGAGATCGATCGCATCGACGAGGTCCCGCACTTGTCTGTCTTCCTCGACGCCGGCATGCGTCCAGGTCAGGGTCGGGCGGTAGGTGGCGCCGGTCTTTTCGGCGATGAGGAAGACTGCGAGTGTCGAGTCATTCGTCGAAGTGGCCGACGCGTCCCGAACGAAGCTGCCCACCAGCATTGGTGCCCCTCCGCCCTTGCCTTCGTACGCCCATGACTTCATCGCTTCGGCTGAACTCGCCAAACGGTGTGGCGCTCCCGCGTGCTCAAGGGCCGTCGATGCCAGTCCACGAAGCACCCGTTTCTCTTCGGGGGACAATGAGCGGCGCCGGAATGGACCTCCGAGCGAGGTGTCATTGCTCGCGAGCCCAGCCCAAGGAGTGGTCTGGGCAGGTTCCAGCCGTCCGCGTCCGGGCAGCCCCGTGCAACCAACCTCTCCCGGCCCAGAGGCGACGATCCAGCCCATCGGGTGGCCCCCGGCGTATGTCCGATACCGGCGGCTCCTGGCGAAATAGGAAACACGGAAGTGCTCGGACACCGAATCTTCGTCGCCGTTCGGGAGCGAGTCGAAGTGGATACCGTCCGAGATCGCGATCGGATCCAGGTCGGCGACTCGTCCTGAGTCGGATTTGACCGCGAAGAGCAGGATACGGGGCTTTGCCCCTTGAACGGCCGCTGTGAGCGGCGCTATCAGGAGCGATCCCAGGAGTAAAGCGATGGGAAGCCGGTGCCAATGCATGTGGCCCTAGGGTGATGTTGACGAGGTGGGTCTAACGGAATGCCCTTAGGCTGCGGGCGGCCGGCCCGCTCGGCAGTATCCTACGTTCCGCTGCCGACCATCGCCTCGATGGCGGCAAAGGCGGCCCGGCAGATGCCCTGGTCGTGGTCCTCCTCGGGGGAGTACGAGGAGACTGTCGCGGCGGCAAGGGGAACGCGGTCGCGAATGGCACCGATGGCACGGGTCAGCTGATCCTGGGAGAGGCCGTTGGGGACGGGGAGATAGTTTGCCCGTCCGACGGCCGGGTCCAGGACGTCGACATCAAGATGCAGATACCCGACGGTGCCGGCGATCCCGGCCCTCTCCAGCAGGGGTGGCAGCCCGCCAGGGATCGCCTCGACCGGCACGGCGGTCACTGACGATTGTCCCAGCCAATCCGCTTCCGCGGGATCCAGGTCCCGTGCGCCGAGGAGGAAGGTGGTCTCAGGCGGAACGGGGTGGAAGCCGGGGACCGTGGCGGCAAGGTCGCGCCAGCAGAGTCCCATGGCCGTGGCGAGGCCCATCCCGTCGAGGAAACCCGTCGTCGTGGTCTCCGGGGTGTTGATGTCGCCATGGGCGTCGAACCAGAACGTGGCACAACGCACGGGGCTGATGCCGCCGAGCGCGCCGATCGCGGCGTTGCAATTGCCGCTGAGCACCAGCGGGAAGTGGCCGACCGCCCGCGCGGCGCGTACGGCCTGAGCCAGGCGCCGCGCCAATTCGAAGGCGGTACGTATCTCGGCGGGCTTGTGGTCCGCGTCATCTTCCAGGACCTGAATCGCGGTGACGACATGCCCGAGCCGCTCGAGGTGGCCCTGGAGCCCGGCCCGGAGCAGGTGCTCGGGGCCGGCGCCGCAACGCCAGCCGCGGTGGCCGGAATCGTATGGCACAAGCAGGAGCTGAATATTCATTACCCTAACCAGGGCGGAAGTCGGCTTGGCGGTATGCGCAGAAGCTGCGGGCGACGGTCAAGAGACGCACTCGCGGACGCTGGTCGCACCACCCCGCAGTCAGTTCGCGCGTTCCCAGACCTCGATCGACCACCCGATGGTGGCATCCGCGTGCGTTCGATCGAGCCCAAGTTGGCGCAGGATGGCGTCCATGGCCGCGGGCGGGTGGACATACACCCGAAAGTCGCTGCCGCGCATTCGGCGCCAGGCATTGGCGATGGCCACGGACCAGCGCATGTACCAGCGGTCGCGCGGGAAGCTCAGGCCGAGGGTGTGTCGCGCGCGCTCGGCCGCGAGGGGCAAGAGTGTGGCGAAATCGGGATCGCAACAGACCACCCGGTCCAGCGTGACCACATCGGCCGGCTCGAGCGAGGTGGCCACCGCCCGGAAATCGCCGAGGACGAAGGCGACCTGGCCCGCGTGCCCGGCGCTGGCCGTTTCCCGGCGCGCGACGTCGATGAAGGCCTGCGACCGGTCGACGTGGGTCGCGCCCGCGAAGCCGCGGCGGAGCAGCTCGTGATGGATCACGCCGACGCCTCCTCCGATGTCCAGCACCGTCGCGCCGGCCCTCGGCCGCTCACCCAGCGCCCGCAGCAGCCGTCGCGTGGTTGGCAGCGGCCCTCGGCGGTGGTAGCGGCGCAGATCGTGTTCCGCTCGCCCGCGATCGAACTGGTCGTCGAGGCCGCAGCACTGACAGGAAGACACGGAGGTGGCTCCGGGAGGTTGGGGGCGGGCTAACGGACTGCACTCGGGCTGCCGACGCCTTTACACATCAAGCTCCCTGGTGCCGAGCCATTTGACCTTCTCCGGGTCACGATGGTCGAAGAAACTGCTGGTTCCGGTCTCCAGGGCGGAGATGGCGGCGATGTCATCCGTGCTCAGGTCGAAATCGAGCACATTGAAATTCTCTGCCATCCGTTCCTTGCGAACAGACTTCGCCAGGACGACGATGCCACGTTGTGACAGCCAGCGGAGGATGACTTGGGCCACCGTTCTGCCGTGCCTTGCGGCGACGGCCAGCAGGGTGGGGTTCTCGAAGATCTGGTTCCGCCCTTCGGCAAACGGGGCCCAGGCCTCCGTCTGCACGTGATTGGCCTGCAGGAACTGCTGGGTCTCGCGTTGCTGCAGGAACGGATTGACCTCGATCTGATTGACGGCTGGTTTCACCTTGTTATGCAGCATGAGGTCCATGAGCCGATCCGGATGAAAGTTGGCGACGCCGATCGCCCTGACCTTTCCAGCGGCGTACAACTCCTCCATGGCCCGCCACTCGCCATAGACGTCCCCGTATGGCTGATGAATCAGGTACAGATCCAGGTAGTCCAGCTCCAGGCGCTTCAGTGACCGCTCAAACGCGGCCAGCGTGCCTGCGTAGCCGTCTCGCTGAATCCACAGCTTGGTGGTGATGAACAGCTCCTCGCGCGCAGTGCCGCTCCGGCGGATCCCGCGGCCGACGGCGGCTTCGTTGAGATAGGACGCGGCTGTGTCAATCAGCCTATATCCTGTTGCAATGGCGTCGACTACGCTCTGCTCGCATGCCACGGCATCGGCGATCTGGAACACGCCGAAACCAAGGAGCGGCATTGCGACGCCATTGTTCAGCGTGACCTGTTGCATTTGCCTCTTGAAGGGAGGGTGATTGCGCACCCGGCGGATGGGACTGACGGCGCCCTGACGGACTGCGCTTTAGCTACGGGTGTTCCGCCCGACAGCGCTTTCAGATCGCCCACGATATTCCGGTCCGCCGGCGACCGAGCGCAGCGAGGAAGCCCTTTAGGGTCCGCCGATCCGCCGACCCGGACTCCTACTCCCCCTTCGGCTTCCACCGGGCCGCGTCGATGATCGACCAGAGGTGGATGATCCAGCCCAACAGGACGAACCAGAGGCCAATGGCGAGAACGAACTGCAGTGCGGCAATGCCTGGGCGGCCCTGTAGCAGCTGGCCGAGGCCAGGAATGAAGAAGCTGGCGAGTGCCGCCAGGACGTTGCCTCCCGAGCCTTGCCCTGCCATCGTGGCCTCCCTTCGTCGCTCACGGGTGTGTGACTGTGTGACTGACGGACCGCGCTCAAGCCGTGGGCGCCACAACCGCGCGGCGCTTCCAAATTGTTGTCGATATTCGGGTCTGTCCGTCTGCCCGTCTGCCCGTCTGTCCGTCTGTCCGTCTGTCCGCCTGTCCGCCCTAAGCAGGCACGTACCTCAACCGAATCAAGTCCTCCGCAATCACCTCGCTGCCCATCAGGTGGAGCGGCGGCCGGGGGCCTGCGAAGAACGGCGCGCCGCCACCCAGCACGACAGGGCGGAGGTAGAGTTGATACTCGTCGATCAGGTTGGCCTTGGTCAGCCCGTGTGCCAGGACAGGCCCGCCGACGTGAATCTCGCCTTTCAGCTCGGCCTTCAGCCTGCGAATCTCCTTCTCGAAGTCCGCGGGGAGAAGAGTGGCATTGAGCCCAA
>DATEHG010000221.1:0-3474 GCA_035279705.1 Gemmatimonadales bacterium | reverse complement strand
CCGCCCCCCTGCCCCCCTGCCGTCCCAACGCGTACATTCGCCGCCATGTCCACCCAGCCCTGGGGCCCCCACGGTCCTACGGTCCCCGACCACACGACCACGCCTAACCCCACGCCGTCGAGCCCCTACCAGAACCTCGGCGGGGCGGACTTCTCGCAGGCGTCGGCGGGGATGGCGAGCGGCAACCCCGCCGCCGGCGGGATCGGGGCCCAGATCGTCCTCAGCCTGATTCTGTTCGTGCTGCTGTGGATCCCGATGGCCTGCCTCTACCCGCTCACGTCCGTGTCGGCCATCGTGGCGGGCCTGGCCAGCTACGCGATCCTGCTCCGCGCCCTGCCAGTGGACCTCCAGCCCACCGCCTTCGTCGGTGCATTCGTCGTGGGGGCCGCGGTCATCTTCTTCGTCTACCGGATCGAGTGCCGACTGGCCCAGGTGACGGTGTTCCGGCTCGGTCGCCACGTGGTGCGGATGGTGCTGCTCGGCGCCTGGGCCATCCCGATCATCCAGCTCTCCATGGGCGCCACCGCCCCCACCACCTCCACCGCCTACATCCTCTCGGCGATGAATCACCCGCTGTGGCTCGCGGGCTGGCTGGCCAACCCGAAGCACCTGGTCATCTGGCTCGTCGTCCTCGCCGCCCTCCACTTCATGATCTGGCACTGGCAGGGGTTCCGGAGCTGGTGGCATGGGAGGTTGGTGTATTTGGGATTGAAGTAGCTGGCGTCGCTGACTACTGGGACGGGTAGGACGGGTGAGACGGGTGATGGTGCGGGCGTAGTCCCTTTCGCGTTTCGCCTTTCGCCTCCTTCCCGTAACAACCCTGTCTCTCCCTACCGTCGGAGTCCTCGGCGTCTAGTTTCCGCCAACCGCCCTCCGGAGTCTTCGGTGCGTCCCACCCGTCCCACCCGTCTCATCCGTCTCGGTTTTCTCCTCGCCGCCGCCTGCACCGCCAAGCCATCCGGCGATCTCTCCACCGGCGACGAAACCCGGGCCGACGCCCATCGCCTCCCGACCGGCGTCTATCTCGACCCCGCCGGCCGCACCTCCGAACTCGGCTCCTTCCCGCTCGCGCTCGTTCCGGTTCCCGGTGACGGCCACCTGCTGGTGCTCCTCAACGGCCACCGTGAGCAGGGCATCCAGGTCGTCGACGGCGCGACGGGTCGGATCGACCAGACCCTCCCCCTCGCCGCCACCTTCATCGGGATTGCGTTCGACTCGGCGGCGCACCGCTTCTACCTCAGCGGCGGCAATAGCGACGTGGTCTACCGCTACGACTGGAACGGCACCCAGGCGGCGCTGAGCGACAGCTTCGTCCTCGCCCCGCGCAAGAAGGGCGACGACGGCACCCGCTACCCGGCCGGCCTCGCCCTCTCACCCGACGGCAGGTCGCTCTACGTGGCCGAGAATCTGGCCGACTCGCTCGCGGTGATCGACGTGGCCAGCGGGAAGGTGGTCCAGCGGTTGGCCGCCGGCCGCTATCCCTACGGCGTCGCCGTTTCCTCCGACGGCTCCATCTTCGTCTCGGCGTGGGGCGGCTACGAGGTCCGCGCCTACGCGGCGCATGACGGCAGACTGACCTCGCGCCGAACGATTCCCGTCGGCCGCCATCCGTCGACGGTGCTGCTCAATCGCGACGGCTCCCGCCTCTTCGTCACCTCCGCCAGCACCGATCGCATCGCGGTGGTCGACACCAGGCGCGACACGGTGCTCAAGCAGCTGGCCGACACCGTCCCCGCCGGCCCCGGCGAGGGGAGCACGCCGAACGCTCTCGCCCTCTCGGCCGACGGCCGGCGCCTCTTCGTCGCCGAGGCGGATAACAACGCGGTCGCAGTCTTCGAACTCTCCGCGGAGGTCTCGGGAGCGGCCGGTGCCACCGGCACCGACCAGGTGATCGGCCGCATCCCGGTCGAGTGGTACCCCACCGCGCTCGCGGTACGATCCGATTCTCTCTTCGTGGTGAACGGCAAGGGGAAGGGCACCGCCCCCAATCCCGGCGGCCCTAATCCGGGGAAGCGCGGCACCGATCCCCGCGGCTACTCGCTCGACCAGACGACAGGATCTCTGTCGGTTGTTCCGCTTGGCGGCATGACTCCCTCGACGCTTGCCCAGCTCTCGACCCGCGTCGCCCACGCCAACGGCTGGGACCTCAAACAGTCGAGCGGATCATGGCCTCCGTTCGAGCATGTGATCTACGTGATCAAAGAGAACCGGACCTACGACCAGGTCCTGGGCGATCTCCCCAAGGCCGATGGGGACACGGCCCTGACCTTCTTCCCTCGATCGGTCACCCCCAATCATCACGCCCTCGCCGAGCGGTTCGGGACGTTCGACCGGTTCTTCGTGAACGCGGAGGTGAGTGCCGACGGGCACAACTGGAGCATGGGCGCCTACGTCACCGACTACACCGAGAAGACGCTGCCGCAGGTCTACAGCGGGCGGGGGAGGAGCTACGACTTCGAGGGCACCAACCGGGATAAACGGGTGGACGATGACGCCGCCGAGCCGGCGATGGGGTACCTGTGGGACCTGGCGCAGCGGAAGAAGCTGAGCTTCCGGAACTTCGGTGAGTTCGTGCTGGAGGAGGGGCACCGGGAGGGGCCGGTGCCGCAGTGGTACAAGGGGCTCAAACCGTTCCTCGAGGCCAACACCGATTCCGGATTCCCCGGCTTCGATCTCGACACCCGCGACCAGGTGCGGGCCGACATTTGGATCGCCCAGTTGCACGAGTGGGAGAAGAGCGGCACCATGCCGGCGCTGCAGATCCTCCGTCTCCCCAACGACCACACCTCCGGCGCCTCAGGCGGCAAGCCCACGCCGAGGGCGTATCTGGCGGACAACGACCTGGCGCTGGGGCGGGTGGTCGAGGCGCTCTCGAAGAGTCGCTACTGGACGAACACCGTGATGTTCGTGCTGGAGGATGACGCGCAGGACGGGCCCGACCACGTCGACTCCCACCGCTCACCCTTCCTCCTCATCTCGGCGTACAACCGGCCCCACGTCTGGCACCGCTGGACCAACACCACCGACGTGCTGGCGACGATCGAGTCGATGCTTTCACTCGATCACCTGTCGCAGTTCGACGCCTACGCCCGCCCGCTGCGCGGCGTCTTCGCCAGTTCGCCGGACACCGTGACCTATCACTCCCTCGTGCCATCGATTTCCCTCGACGAGAAAAATCCCCCGCGCGGCCGCGGGGCCAAGGAGTCGGAGAAGTTCGATTTCCGAATCGAGGACCTGGCGGACGACGAGGAGTTCAACCGGGTGCTATGGGTCGCCATCAAGGGGGATGTGCCGTATCCGGGGCCGACGAGGATGACCGCCGCAGGGGCGATCGGGAGGTAGGGAGACGCGGAGCAAGGCATGGGGTGTGTCGTCCCGACGCCGACCCTGACCCTGACTCTGAGCGTAGCGAAGGGGAAGGGGAAGGGGAGGGGGAGGGATCTACTCAACGCGGCTGATCACGGAGCGTCGTCG
>DATEHG010000220.1:0-5164 GCA_035279705.1 Gemmatimonadales bacterium | reverse complement strand
CCAAAGACTTGGTCACAGAGGCGGTCACAAAGACGAAGCCCCTCACCGGAGAACATCCTTCCGCTGGGGGGCTAAGTCCAACAGCCACAAGTGCTCGGGGTGGGGATCGAACCCACATGAGGGTTGCCCCTCTTGGGATTTTAAGTCCCATGCGTCTGCCAGTTTCGCCACCCGAGCGCTGGGGGTGCCCCTCGCCTCGTCACTCACCACTGGAATCGGGAGTCAGGAGTCGCGACAGCGATTCGCCAAAACGGCCCCTGTCTCCCGTCTCCTGTCTCCTACTTCGCGTCCATCTTCATCTCCGAAGATATCCGCATCGACCCGGCCTTCTTCTGCTTAACGGGCACCGGATCGGTCGCGGTGACCCGCGTCGAATCAACCCCGCCGTTCGCGGTGAGGGCCGCGACGATCGAAATGGCGCGCTGACGGCCGAGCCTTTCGAGATCCCCGGCTTCGAGCGGCTGCGCGGCCAGAAGCCTGGCCCGGACTTCGGCCTGATAGGCGGAAGGATCGAACTTGGCGCCGCGATGCGTGGTGTCCTGATCCCACGCCGTCTTGAACGACAGCTCCAGGCTGTCCCGTGAGGCCTTGCCGAACTTCGATTCGTACAGTGACGACATGATCTGGGCCAGCATGGAGGTGCTGGTATCGGACTGCTCCTTCTTCCCCAGGCTGTCACGCCGCGAGGCAATCTGGCGCTGGAGGCTCGCCTCCCGGAGGGCCGCGACATCCGAGATGCTGTCGTACCGCCCCTCGACGGAGAGGATGAGATCAGGCTTCCGTCCGAGTTCGGCGGCCAGCGAATCGAGCTTTTCCTTTTCGGGCGGGATCAGATCGCTGCGGCCGGGATCGAAATCGACCAGCTCGGGGGAGTCACCGCCGATACCCAGCAGCTTGCCGAGGAAGTGGAACGGCGCCGAGGCGACTTTGCCCAGCATCTGTTTCAAGGCTTGCCAGACGATGCCCTTGTAACTGAACTCCGGGCTGTCCACCGTGCCCTCGACCGGCACATCGAGCTTGATGCGCCCCTCGCGGTCTTTCATCAGCGAGATGGCAAGCTTGACCAGGAATCCCGGCGACTCGCCGCCTTCGACCTTCTCCCCCAGCGTGAGGTTGGTGGCCACGATCTTGTGACCGGCCCGGAGCTGGCGGTCCTTGATGTGATAGTCCAGGTCGAGGTCGAGCTTGCCCTGCTTGATGGCATAGCCGGCGAACTGGGCGCTGTAGGGCGTCAGCGTCGTCATATCCACGTTCCGGAAATCGGCCCGGATGTCGGTGGCGGCGAAGGGATCGCTGAGCATGATCGTGCCATTCGCGCGCGCCAGGCCATACGGCTCCACCTTGCCCTCGAGCTGCAGAGCGCCCGCGGTGCCCCCGAAGCTGGCCACGTCGTGCACCTTGCCGAAGGTGGAGTCGATCCGGGCCCGGAAGGGAATGATCAGGCTCTCGTCCGAAAAATCGATTTCGCCGTGGGTAAAGGCGATTTCCTGGATCTCGTAGGGATATGGGGTGCCGCCGGTGTCCTTGCTCTGGGGTACCAGCGAAGTCAGGTTGAGCGTCCGGTCCCGGCTGATCGCGATGCGGGCGAACGGACTGTCCACGGTGATCTGCTTGATCCGCAGCAGGTCCGGTGCCGCCGTCAAGTGGATTCCGTTCACCTTGACGGTGCGGAAGGCCAGCAGCGAATCCCCAACCGAGTCACGCAGCTCAAACCGGCTCAACGCGGCCCGGCCGTCGAACGCGGTTTCGGGCTTGGCCTTCCTCAGCCGCACCTTCCCCGCCACCGACACCTTGCCGGAGCGGATCTCCGCCGGAATTTTCTCTCGCAGATACGGCTGGGCCACCCTGAGGTCCAGATCTTTGAGGGCAAGGTCGATGTCTCCCGCATAGGGCGACCTGGTCAGGCTTCCCGTCGCGGTGAAGACGGATCCCCTCCCCGTCTGCGCCGCTGCGCCGAGGACGATCGGCAGGGTGCTGTCGGTCGAGACAGGGGCAAGCGTGGCCCGGATGCTGTCCACCGAATACTCGAGGGCGGGCTTGACTACACTGTCAGTGAGCTGCACGGCGCCATCGGCGACGATCAGGCTGTCGAGGCGAACCTTCCATGCCGGACCTGGCGGCTTGACCGGGGTGGTGTCCTTTGCCGGTGCCTGCGGCAGGTACTGCTTCCAATCGATGGTGCTGTCGGCCCGGCGGGCGGCCCGAAGCCAGGGTCCCTCCACTCGAATCGCCGCGATGTGAGCCGTCCGCTCCGGGTACCGGGCGCTCACGCCTTCCACCGAGAGCCGGGTGAGCCGGGCCCAGTCGTCAGGTACATCGCGCGGGTGCACCGCAAGATCGGTCGCGGTGAACGACGCCGAAGTGAGCCGGGCCGTGAGCGCCTGGCCGCTGTCGTGACGGACCTCGTAGCGCACTTCGGCCTCGCCAACGCCGCGGGCGAGCTGGAGCGGGACCGCTCCACCCAGGATTTCGGCAGCCCTCGGCAGCGAGACGCCGGAAACTTTGAGCGCCCCCTCTAGGTGGAGAGGCTCGACCGTGTTGTGCCCGCTCCAGGCCAGCTGGGCACCGCTGGCAAAGATGGCCGACAGGACGTGGTCCCCTGCCCGGTTCGGCAGAGTGGAGAGACCATCGACCTGGACTCCCAGGTCGGTGAAGTGCTCCTCATATCGGGGGGAGCGCGAATTGTCGATGAAATCCACCTCTCCCGATAGCAGGGCCAGCCGGGCGATCTGCACCCTCGCCGGTGGCCCGCCCCCGTCGGCGGCATGCGTGGTATCTCCGCCGGCGAACAGGTCCGCGACGGAGAGCTTGCCGTCCGTCCCGATCCGGACCACGACCAGCGGCTTGATCAGCCGGTACTCATCCAGCGCCAGGGCGCGCAGGGGGAGGCTCGCCACTGAGAGGTTGACCACCATCGTGTCGAAGGCGAACAGCCGCGAGCCGTCCTGGTCCCGGAGGTCGAAACCGCTCAGCGTGGCTTTGAGCGTAAACGGGTTGAACCGCACGCGAGTCAGGGTGGCGTGGCGATGGAGCAGCGTCTGCGCGCCGGAGAGCACGCGGCTCCGGATGATCCACGGGACCAGGAGCATCCCGGCCACGGCGTAGACCACCACAACCGAGCCCGCAATCCACAGCCACTTCTTCAGGCGCGACCTTCTGGTCTGCCGGGTTTCCACCGCTGAATCGCTCACCGAACCTCGCTCGATCCGCTGGGGGCTGGGTTGAACGGTAACCGTGACCGGGCCGTGCGCCAGAGAGGAGTTGGCCGCGCAAGGCTCCCCTCCGGAGGCCGAGTGTGCGAAATCCCGGCCTCGGCGTCCCATTGCATTGCGCCTGAAGCCGGCCTGCTGCGTGGCCCTTGCCCATGACAACTATAGGAGTCTTGATGCCTCTGGAACGGACCGGCCGACTGGTGTGCCTGCTGCTCCCGCTGCTGGTGGCCCAGGGAAGGGCCCAGCAACTCTCCCCGCCATCCGCCTGGGCGACTCAGGGAATCTTTGGTGTCGGTGGCGGGCCGCCCGGGCTGGTGCTGAACGCCAGCCTGGGGCCTCGCTATCGCAGCAACCTGCTCTCACTTCGCGGCACCGCGGCATTCGTGCTCGACCCGCTCGCCGGCTACGCCTCCACGACCCTCGACTGGGGGCTAACATACGGCCGGGTGTTCTGCAGTGGCGATCTGTGCGTTACACCCGTAGTCGGGGGCGGCGGAACTACCCAGGAAATCGACGATGCACTGGGCCAGAACCTGCCCCGTCAATCCGCGGCGGCTTTCTTCTGGGAGGTTCGACTGGTCGGGAGAATTGGACAGACGACTGGACTCGGCCTTACCGTACTGGGCGATCAGAATTCGATCAAAAACTTCTGGGCGGTGACCCTCACGCTTCAGCCGGGTCTGCCGCACCGGGCGCCGAGCGCGCACAGGGCTGAGTGAGGCCGAAGCGCGGTCCGCCTGCGAGGGGCCGCCGGCGGAATCCCGGACCGGCGCGCCGCCCGGGAGAAAAACCTTCTTTGAGGACCAGCTAGTCGCCAACCCTGGCCATTGAGTTCCACGAGGCGCGGTGCGCCGCGCCCGACCCGAAGCTCACGGAGGTGCCACCCATGCGACTGATGATCGCGCTCGCTGCGGCAATCGTGACTCTGAGTGATGACTGCGGAGGGAGTTCGGATCTGATTGCTCGGTCGGTGCACCCCTGGGTCGCGCCCGAATCGCCAGGCTGTACCTCAGACCTGAGCGGCGCCTGGAACCGCGCGTCCGACAGTACTCTCTGGGTCCTGATTCGCGATGAACGGGAGTCGCCGGAAAGCTCGGATTGCACCTACGCCATTTTCGTGACTGACACGGACTTTGCCCGCGCGCTGCTGACGGAGCCGTCGGCCAGTGCGCTGTTTCACTTCGACGACTCTTCGGCGCGGCGCGAGGTGGCAATGAATCCGGTCGCGGCGCGGCGTTGGGATCGGGACAGTTCCAAGATGTCCGCCCTCACCAGCGGTCCCGGGTACCCCAACCTGGCGGCGGGCATAGTGGGCCGAATCGGCGGGGAGCAGTTTCTGGACCTCGAAGGGTTTGAAGGTGGTCCGGACGTGCCACTCGGATTCCGGCTGCAAACTCCGATCCACCTGGTTTGGCAGTTCCAGCTGGCCGGCGATTCCTTGATCATGAGGCCCTTGGCCCATCCAGACGCGATGACGTTGAGCGACACCGTCGAGCCGAAGCCGCACCATGAAACTGAGGAATACAGAATGCTTTTTACCTCATCAACCAGGGAGCTGTACTACTCGATCCTTCACCACGCCCGGGATCCGCGGGTATTCGATCCCCACCAGGCAGAGGTCTTCACCAGATGGAAGCTCTCGCCGCCCGGACCGGATGCTGCACCGGGCCGGTGATCGGAGTGTGAGGCTGTTGATCAGGACACCGCGGGTAGAGCCGCCACTGCCAGCGACGCTCGGCCCTCGTCACGTTGGGTGACGACCAGCCGAGAAGGCGCACCCCCTCCGTTCCAGCGATGCTCATCCGCACCCGAGTACCTGATCGGAACCCGGCCAGCCCGCCCCCACTACCCGCCGAGCCGATACGGGGTAAGATTCCCGCCTGCCGAAGTACTTCCATTCATCACGACAATCCCGGTGTTCCGTCCTATGCCGAGTGCACGCCGCTCGTGTT
>DATEHG010000219.1:0-11880 GCA_035279705.1 Gemmatimonadales bacterium | reverse complement strand
GGGCGCTCGGTCATGCGGGCTGCTCGAAATAGTAGGCGCGGAGCACGTCCCGCAGCCGCTGCAGGCCGAGGCGCACCCGCGTCTTGATCGTGCCGAGGGGCTCCTGCAGTCGCTCCGCGATTTCGCTGTGCGACAGCCCCTCGAAGAAGGCCAGCTCGATGGCCTGGCGCTGCGGACCGGCCAGGGTGTCGAGTGCCGCGGCCACCTGGCGGCGCCGCTCCGAGGTTTCCGTCTGACTGGCCGGATCGGGGGGCCGGCGGCTCATGGCCAGGGCCATGTCCGCCTCGCTGCGGGCCGCCTTCTCGGTGATCCGGATCCGGCGGCTGCGCGCCCGCACCAGGTCCAGGGCGCGGCTCCGGGCAATCGTGGCCAGCCACGCCCCCACCGATCCTCGGCCGGACTCGAATTTCCCCGCTTCACGCCAGACCTGGGCAAATGCCTCCGCCACTACTTCCTCCGCGTCGGCCTGGATCCCGACGATCCGGCAGGCGAGGGCGTAGAGCACCGCGCCGTAGCGGTCATAGAGCGGCCCGACTGCCGATTCATCCCCCAGCGCCATCCGCTTGATCAGCGCGATGTCGGCGGAGGCCAGCAGCTCGGAACGGGTGGAAGTCATGCCCCTCGTCGGTGTGCCGTACCCGGAGCGCCTTCCCGGGATGGGTAAGTCATCCCGAGCAGTCTACCCTCCGCGAGGAGCCGATTACAAGAGCGTCCACGATGCAGGCGGAGCGAGCGGGCCTCCCCGGATTACGCCGGTCTCCCGGGTCTGGATCCATGCACCTTCGGCGGAGCCCGACCCGGCCAGCGGGCCTCAGGGGGCGAAGTGAGGCTGGATCGAGGTCAATTCACCCTGCCAGTACGGCCAGGCTCCCGCAGGCAGGAGCCAGGCCACCTCGCCCTGCAGCGGAATGAGCATGCCGTTGCGCTCGGCGTAGTCCCAGAAGCGGCCCTGCCAGGGGGTGGCGACGAACCGGCTTCCTACCGAGCGGTACCGATGGTCCGTGGCGACGGTCCGGATCAGCCCGGCACTGTCGAAGCCGAACTCGAGGGACACCGTGGTGGCTCCCGCGCTCAGCGTAGCCTTCGCCCTGCTGGCATCGATGGCACTCCAGCTGACGCCCTGCCCGGGCAGAAACGCCGTGGGGTACCAGACCGCCTCGGCCAGGTATCGCTGCAGTTCTCCCTCGGCGAGTTCCGGTGTGCCCCGCATGTCCGCGACGGTGAAGAGTCCGGCCACGGAGGCGTGCAGCACGCCCGTACCACCGACGAACGCGTCGTGCACCCGCACCGAGATGCCGGCGCCGAGACTGATTCGAGCGTCCCAGTCGAAGCCCGGCGCGGAGGGGACCACGAGCTGAGTCGACGAGAAGCCGGTCCACTCGGGCTCATTCTCTCCCATGTTGAAGCGGCCCCGATGCGCGAAATGGACCGAATCAATCATCGGCTGGCCGTCCTTCAGTACGCGCCGCAGATACCGGGCAACCGGCGGCGGGAGGCTTTCCAGGTTCGTGGCTTCGAATCGACGTGGCTGGATCGTCCGGGCGCCCGCGAGCAGTTCCCCGCGCAACTCCCTCGTGCCGGCATTCCAGTGGAGGGCGCCGCCGGCGAGCGCGACGAAGGTGCTGAGCAGCACACCGCCGAGCAGGAGGATCAGCCGGCGGCGCGTGGACATCGGGTGGTCAGTGGAGGAGGAGAACTACCAGTTCCAGAACCGCTCGGGGCGCACCGGATGGAGATAGTCCATCTCGTTTTCGCCGGCGAGGAGACGCGCCATGATCTGTCCGGTGATGGCGGAAAGCAGGACGCCGTTGCGCCCGTGCCCGGTCGCATACCAGAGGCCTTCCACCTTCGGCTCACGCCCGATGATCGGCAACCCGTCGGGGGTCACCGGTCGCAGGCCGGCCCAGGTGCGGGTGATCCCGAATTGGGCCCAGGCGGGACAGAGGGCGCTCACCCCGGCAAGGATCTCCGCCAGCCCGGCCGGCGTGACATCCGGGGCAAAGCCGGCCGATTCCATCGTCGAGCCCACGAGGGCCTCAGGGCCGCGCGCCACGATGTAGCCGCCGTCGCCGAAGATGATGGCCGGCTCGACACCGGCAGGCCAAGGCAGCGCCGCCATCTGCCCGCGAATCGGTTCGACGGAGAGCGGCCGGGGCAGTCCGAGGAGATTGCCCGACCAGGCACCCGCGGCAATCACCACGTCTCCGGCGGAGTACCGCTCTCTCGCCACCACGCCCGTGATCCGGTTGCCGCTGCGCTCGAGGCTGGTGGCCTCTTCGGTGACGAACCGGGCGCCGAGTCTCGCGGCATCGGCCCTGAGCGCCTCGACCAGTTTGACGGGATCGACCGCCGCCTCCTGCGGCGCCCAGAGTCCGCCGAGGGAGGGGCCGAGCCAGGGCCAGCGGGACCGGATTTCGTCTTCGTCGAACCAATCGGAGAGGTGACCATGCTGGCGCTGCCACGCCACCCGGGCTTTGAGCTCGGTTACGCGAGCCGCCGAGTGCGCGATGCGCACGATGCCGCCCTGCCAGAACTGGATATCGATCCCGCTGGACTCATGCAGCGGCTGGGCCAGCTCCGCGATCCGTTCGCGGCCGGCCAGGCCCAGTTCGAACAGCGGGTCCTCTTCTTCGGCTTCCACCTGAGGGGCCAGCATTCCCGCCGCGGCACGCCACCCCTCCCCGGCAGGCCGGCCCCGCTCCAGAACGACGACCGAACGCCCCGCGACCGCCAGCTCCCGGGCGCAGGCGGAGCCCACGGCGCCACCGCCGATCACGATAACGTCTTGATTGGTCGTCACTTGGCCTCGATGAAACTAATTGAAACGTCAGTGCGTATCAGGGGGCGACCCGCCTTCTCGTGGAGGAAGATAATGTTCAGAAGCCTGATCGGCTTTGCGGTCTTCGCCGTATTGGCCATGTTCGCCATCAAGTTCGTGTTCGGCCTGATCGGTTTTGCCATCGGCATCTTCGGCTCGCTCCTGTACCTCGCCGCCGTCGGCTTCATCATCTACCTGATCCTCCGTGTGGTCAGTCCAAGCACGGCGGACCGGGTCAGGGATACCATCAGAGGCAAGAGCACGGCCTGATCAGCGGCCACCCCCACGCGAAGTGACGGCGCCCGGTCCACCGATCGGGCGCCGTCGTCTTTCCGGGCAGCGGCGAAGATTGCATCCGGCGATTGCAGGCCCTAACCTGCAGCAGCCAATGTCACCGTTCCTTTTCCTCCCCGCCAGTTGAAGAGATCCTCACTCGCCGACTGGCTCTCGCATCTCCGTTCGCCAGCTCACGGATCGGGATCCGCATGGTCTTCACGCCTGCTCGAAAAGGGGCTGAGCGAGGCCACTCTCCTGATGGTGATGGGGGCCCTGGTCGGTCTGCTCGCGGGCCTTGCCATCGTGGGATTCTACCGGACCCTCGACCTGGCCGGGTGGCTCTTCGACCGGCTGGGGCAGGCCCCCGCGCTGCACCGCTACGGGCTGCTCGCGGTGGTGCTGTTCGCCGGCCTTGGCCTGGCGCGCCTGCTGGTGCGCTACGGCACCGGCGATGCGCCGGGGCAGAACATTCCTGACGTCATTCACGCCGTGGCGCGTCGCGGCGGCGTGCTGGCCCCCGGTCCCGTGCTGGTCAAGACACTCGCCTCCGCCGTGGCGATCGCCAGCGGCGGGTCGGTCGGGGCCGAAGGCCCCGTGGCCGTGCTCGGTGCCGCCACGGCGAGCGGAGCGGGCCAGTGGCTCGGCTTCCGCCCCGATCACCTTCGCCTGCTCGTGGGATGCGGCACGGCCGCCGGAATTTCGGGGGCATTCGGTGCGCCGATTGCCGGTGTGTTCTTCGCGACCGAGAAGATTCTCGGCGGATTGCGGACCGCTACCCTCGCGCCGCTGGTCCTGGCGAGCGTTGCGGCGGCGGCCGTGACCCGGAATCTCGTCGGTCCCGACCACCAACTGATCCGCATGACGGGCCAAGTCACCGGCTGGCACAACTTTGAACTGCTCGGCGCCGCCGCGGTCGGGGTCCTCGGCGGCATGGTTGGCGTGGCGTACAATCGCGGAATCTGGTGGGTCGACGATCACGTCAAGCCGGTCAGTCCGTGGCTCTCCATCCCCCTGGCGGCCCTGGTCCTCGCGGCCCTGGCCCTGCCGTTCGCGCCGCTCGTGTGGGGGTCGGGAGGGCTCGAGCTCTCCGGAGTCGTCGCGCTGGCTCCCGATCGGGCGCTGTGGCTCACCGTGGCGAAGCTCGCCGCCACCGCGATCACGCTATCGGTGGTAGGCACCGGCGGCCTCTTCGCGCCCGCTCTCGTGGTCGGCGCTGCCCTGGGCGCGGCGATTGGCGGCGTGCTGCACCTCGCGGCCCCCGGGCTGGTGTCCACGTCGCTGGTCTTCGCACTGGCGGGAATGTGCGCCGTGATCGCAGGGGCCATGCACAGCCCGCTGACCGCGATCTTCATCGTGCTGGAGGCGAGTGGCGACTGGAGTCTGATCGTGCCGCTGATGCTGGCCGGTACGCTGGGGTTCGTGGTGGCTCGAAGCCTGTATCCCGAGTCGATCTACTCCGAGTGGCTGGTGCGCCGGGGAGAGCGCATCAGTCACGGCACAGACGAGGCCGTCCTGGCCCGGCTTCCCGTCTCGGCCGGATTGCGGTCGTCCCCGATCTGTCTCCTAGCCGAGCAGCCATTGCGCGCCACGCTGGCGCAGGTTCACCAGTCGAGCGAGCCGGAGTTTCCCGTGGTGGACACCACCGGAGCACTGGTCGGAATGTTCACCCTGGCCAACTGGAGGAAGGCGCTCACCCTCCCGCCGGAAGCGCTCGCCTGTCCGACTGCAGAGGCTGCCTCGGCCATGACCGAGACCGTCCACCCGGGAGATCCGATGCTGCTCGCCGTCAGGCGCCTGGGCAGCCGGGGAGCACAGGTTCTGCCCGTGGTCTCGAGCGACGGGAGCCGGCGGGTGGTGGGCGTCATCAGCCGCGGCGACATCTTCGCCGCGTACGAGCGCGAGGTTGGAGCGGAGGGATCGGAACCGGGTTAGCGGCCTACCGTGCGATCGAGCTGTGCAGATGTACGATCCTGAATCCCCGCGTTCCGTCAGGCGGTGAGAGCAGTACGGTGGCCTGGCACTGGCGGGCCAGGTTGTCCGCGATCGAATACCAGCGATAGTCCACCACCGCCCAGATCAACCGGTCGCGGACTACCACCTGCATCCCCCCTATCGCCACGGCGCCACCCGGCTCGACCCCCGCATACCGGGGCCACGCATCGCGCCGGTGACCGTCCGCGATCACGATCGCACCGCGAAGATAGAGCGAATCGGCATCCTCCTGCCTGGCATCGGCCTGGAGGGACGCGGTGATGACATCGCCGGCGGCGTCGGCCAGGTCGGCATCGGCGGCCGTGGGCGCCGAAGGGCCGATGATGGCGGGGTTGGTCGGGGTGGGGACGGGAGCGGCGGCCGGCGCGCGCGATCCGCCGGCGCAACCGAGGACAGACAGCAGGAGGAGTGCGCTACCGGTCGTCTTGGAGGGCATCGAGGACACCCCAGACCAGCAGCGGCACCATCAACTCATGGTGGCCGGTGAGCTGGATACCGGTGCCGCCGCCCTGGGTGGGGCGTTCGACGACGTTCACCCGGGGGCGGTAGTGCCGCAGCATATCGAAGTCGGCGGCCAGGAAGCCGGTCGGACGTCCCTGGTCCAGGTTGCGGGCGATGGTCAGCGCCTTGAGGAAGACCTCGGGCATGATCACGGCGCTGCCGAAGTTGAGCACGCAACCGCCATCATGCAGATCGGGAAGGCTCCCGGCGAGGCGGAGGAAATCGCGGTGCGTCGTGGCGCCGAGTGCCGCGGCGTCGATGGCGGGGTGCTGATGAATCGTTTCGGCGCCGACGGCGGCGTGGACCGTGACAGGCACGTCGTGGCGCGCGCAGGCCAGGAGGAGCGAGGCGTCGGCGCCGGGAAGACCGGTCCGGCCCTTGAGCGCGAGGGCAAAGCCCTCGCCGAGGCCTAGCTCGCGGGAGGCGGCCTCCTTGATCACGGCATTCATTTCGTCGCCGGTCTCGCGCACCATCCCGAAGGTGCCGTCCTTGAGGCCTTCGGCCACGTCCTCGCTGGTCTCGCCGCAGACGGCGAGCTCCCAGTCGTGGATCGCGCCCGAGCCGTTCATCGCCACGTGGGTGATGACGCCGCGGCGGATCAGCTCGCCCAGCAGCGGCCCCAGTCCCACCTTGATGACGTGACCGCCCAGCATGGCGACCACGCCCTTCCGGCTCCGGGCCGCTGCGGCCACGGCGGCGATGACCACCCTCAGGTTCCGGGCGGCCAGCACATCGGGAAGACTGTCGAGAAAGGCGTGAAACGACTGATCCTCTCCGGGCGGATGCGCCAGCAGGCCGCGCTCCACCTTGTGGCGCCGCGCGCCACGGGAGACCAGCCGGAGCCGGCTCAGGTCCGCCTCGCGATAACTCACGGCCTGGGCGCGAACTTGATCGAACTGATTTTCAGCGTCAGCGTGCCGAAGGGGAACTTGGTGCGCAGCTGAACCGGCACCCGGTGAGCATCATCGGTGACCCAGAGCTGGGATTCCGCCCGCGGCGCGAACATCCCGTCCTTGCCCACTGTCGGCTGGAGGAGGAGGCACTGGGTCTTCTTGCCATCGGGCATGTCGCACGATTCGCGCTTGGCCACCTTCACCACGACCGGATTGGTGTCCAGGTGGAAATACCGGTTGAACTTGTAGGTCTTGCCGACCTCGAGGGGCACGGTGCGGATGAAGAAGAAGAACGCCGCATCGTCCAGCGCGTCCTTGGGACTCGGGAAGGAATCCCGGTTTTCGCGGCTGAAGCCCGAGTCGGGATAGATCTCGTAGTGGTGGGTGTAGACCCGGTCGTTTTCCTTGGAATCCTTGTGGAAGCGCCGGGAGACCAGGTCCCCGGTACCCACCCACGATTCCAGCGTGCTGTTGATCTTGAAGACGACCACTCCGCCGTCGATGGCAAACCGGAGGTGGTAGCTCGGCACGCCGCGCACGGTATCCACCGCGATGACGCTGATATTGCCGGTGCCCAGCTTGAGCATGCCGAGCTTGGCATCGTACTGGAATTCCTCGCCGACGTCGAAGGGCCAGCTGGCGGCCGCCGTGGTATCGGTCGCGGGGACGGGAGCCGCGGCCTGCAGCAGGGCGAGGCCGAGGCGAATGAGCGCGATCATGCGGCCCCGGCGGGTTGTTCGGCAGGAGGCGCGGCTCTCGGCGGCGGGGCCACCGGCACCCGGATCTGGCGCCCGGCGCGCCAGATGGAACGGGCAGCGTCCCACGCGGTGCGTCGAGGCGGGCGATTCCGGAGATCGTGCCGCTCGATGACCGGCACCGTCTCGATCCGCCGGGCGTGATGTGCCAGCCGGGCATAGAGCTCGGCGTTGGCCACCCAGGGATCGCCGGCCGAGAGGAGCGATCCGGACTGGGCTCTCAGCGCATTGCGCAGGCAGACCAGGCGCATGGCGCCGAAGCCGGACACGATATCCCGCACCCCCGGCACGCCGAGGCGGCCGCGCAGGAGCCAGGGCGCGCCGCGCCGCAGCCACCGCTGGCCGCGCGACGGCTCGCCGCTCAGGGTGGCTTCACCCACCACCAGGTCCGCCCCGCTCTCGATCCGGCGGATGAATTCCGGAATAGCTTCGGGACCATGACTGAAATCGGCGTGCATCAGCACGGCGCAGTCCCGCTTCGGCCGGTCGGTGCGCTCGAGCGCCACGCGCAGCAGCTCCTCGACGCTCCCGGCGTACCCCTGGCGGGTGCCATGCCGGATCACGGTGAGGGGCAGCACCTTGGCATAGGGCTCGAGCAGTTCCGCGGTATGATCGCTGGAGCCGTCATCGGCCACGAGCAGCTGGTATTCGCGGGGAAAGTCGCCGAACACGCGCCGGATTTTCCAGAGCAGCAGGCCGACGGTGGCGGCCTCATCGAAGCTGGGAATGCAGACGTAAATCATGAGCCTGAGCGGGCCGAGTTGGGGGAATGATACAGCCGCAGGGACCCCCGGTCCAACCGCGTGGCCGGGACCCGCTCAGGGGGTGGCGGCGCTCCGGGAGACTTCCGCGAGCACCGAGCGCAACTCCGCCAGGCTGAAAGGTTTGTGCAGGCAGGGGCGGCCCTGTTCCTCGAGGAACACCAGGGTATCGCCCCGGATCGCGTCACCGGTGCTGAACACCAGGCGGGAAAGGAGGGTCGGGGCCCGCCGCTCGAGTTCGGCGGAAAATTCGCGGCCGCCGAGGCGGGGCATGCGGAGATCGGTGATGATGATGTCGAAGTCGCGGGCGAGCGCCAGCTCGAGGCCTGCGCTACCGTCGGGCGCCACCTCCACGTCATGGCCCCACGCCTCGAGGGTGGCCCGCATGTAGTGCAGGATGTGCGGTTCGTCGTCGATGACGAGGACCCGGAGGCCCGCTACCGCCGTCGGCTCGGCCTCCGGTGGCGTATCGGCCGGCGGGCCGCTGGAGCCCGGGAGTTCGACGGTGAAGGTGGCGCCGGCCTCGGGCGCGGTCGTGACCGTGATCCGGCCGCCGTGCTCCTTCACGATGCCCTGTCCGATGGAAAGGCCGAGCCCCGTTCCCTGGCCCTCGGGCTTGGTGGTGAAGAACGGTTCAAACACGCGGGCGGCCACCTCCGCGGTCATGCCTGGCCCATCATCGATGATTTCGATCGCAATGCCGGTGTCGCGGCGGCGGCCGCGCACGGTGACGGTGCCCGGGCGCCCGCCGGAGGCGATGGCCTGCGCCGCGTTGCTGATCAGGTTGACGAACACCTGCTGAATCTGGTTCGGGTCCGCGGTGACTTCCGGCAGATCATGATCCAGCTCGACCACCGACTCGACACCATGGGTCATGAGCTGGTTGCGGAGCAGTCCCATGGTGGCATTGAGCACCTTGCGGACCGACACGGGGCGGCGCTGCCGCTCCTGCTGCCGGGCAAAGCCCAGCAGATTGTGCACGATGCCGGCAGCACGGTCGGCCTCGTCGCGGATCACGCGCAGGGGCTCCTTGAGGCGCGCGGGCACATCTTCCGATTCCGCCAGCAGGTCGGCGAATCCCACCACCGAGGCGAGCGGATTGTTGAGGTCGTGGGCCACGCCCGCGATCAGCTGCCCGATGGCCGACATCTTTTCCGACTGGACCAGCTGGGCCTGGAGGCGGCGGCGGTCACTCTGGTCCTCGAACACCAGCAGCGACATGGCCGGCTGAGTGCCGCGCACCGGGAAGCCGGTGACGGCAAAGGTGCGATCGCCGGCGCGCAGCTCCGCTTCCCGCCGGGTGCCGGCGGTCGAAAGCGCGGCGCCGATTCCTTCCACCCACCCCGGAGGTACCAGCGCGGGCCAGGGACGTTCGAGCAGCACCGGGAGCTCGGCGCCGAGCAGTTCCCCGAAGGCACGATTGGCACGGCGCACCCGGCTGTGCTCGTCGATGACACAGAGGGCCACCGGCACCGCGTCGGCGGTGGCCACCCACGACAGGCGGGTGATTTCGAGCCGACGCAGCTGATTGCCGGATTCAAGGGCGAGTGCGGTAATTGCCGCCAGTGCATCGAGCAACGCCGGGTCAGGCTGGCGCTCTCCGCAGTCGAGTGCTACGGCGCCGAGGAGGCGGCTGCCGGCGAGAAGCGGGGTGCCGGTCGGGAGCGGGGAAGCGCTTCCCGCATCGGTGGATTCGGCCCAGGCCAGCAGCGCCTCGAGGGCCGGGCCGGGCTCAATTCCTTCACGGTGTGTGATTTCCAGCACGCCACTCTCGGCGTTGATCAGCCCCAGCGCGACGCGGCCGGGCCCGAAGCTTGCTTTGAGACTATCGAGCAAACGGGCGGCAATGGTTTCAGGCGGCTGAGGAGGCGTGGCCAACTCGCGCAACAGCGACTGCACCGCACTCAGGGAAGGGGACAGCGTCATGATCCTCGCGAATACACGCAGCAGGTTGGATTCAGCGGACCTGCACCTGGTCGTGCTCCTGCTGGCCGGCGGGTCGGCGGCCCGCCAGGCGGGCCTCGAGGCCCGTCTCACGGCGGAGGGGCCTGACGCGCTGCTCGATCAACCCGAACTGCTGGATCGACTGCTCGACGTCCGGAGCCTGCAGCAGCCCTCGCCGGCGCTGTTCTACTACGTGGTGGTCCGGCATCTGCTCCGCCAGGCGACCGTGGACGATCGCGACCTGGCGGACTACCTGGCGGCGATGCTGCTCGAGTTCGGGTGCCGCGACCGCGCCTTCCGCATCGACTGGAACGACGACCACTATCACCGCTACCTGGTCGACATCGTGGCGGACCTGCAGGTCACCGAGGGCGAGCGGCGCTTTCGCGTCATGGCCCACCTGGGCAACTTCACGCTGTGGCTCTCAGGCCTCTTTCCCGATTATATCGCGGCCCGGAAGCTGCGCAAAGGCGGACCGGACGTTTCGTACTATCAGATGGTCGGGCAGCGCGGCTTCGCGCTGGCCTCCGATCATTTCCTTGCCGACCACTACCACCTCGATACCATCTTCCGCTCGGCCGCGGGGCGGTTTGCCCACATCCGCCAGGCGCTCAACGCCCTGAGCGGGCGGCTCCTCTTTCCCGCCGGGCTGACCCACTGATTCCCTCACCCTGCGCGGCGGCCACCAGGGCGGCAAACAGTCCCTGATCGGGTGCGGCCGGATCGGCGAAGAATTCCTCCGGGTGCCACTGGACCGCGAGCATCCAGCCGCCGTCACTCGTCTCCACACCCTCCACCAGTCCATCGAGCGAGGTGGCCGTCGCCACGAGCGCGGGAGCCAGCTCGCGGATCCCCTGATGATGGGAGCTGTTCACCTCGACTCGGCCGGCACCGATGGCGGCCGCGAGGCGGCTCCCTGGGGTCACGGAAACCGGGTGGGTCCTGGCCGTCCGCGCCGCCGCCTGCGCGTGCGGCAGCGACTGGGGCCGCTCACTCGGAATGTCCTGCCAGATCGTGCCACCCATGGCCACGTTCAGCACCTGGATGCCGCGGCAGATTCCGAGCAGCGGAATGCTGCGCGTCCGGGCGGCGCGGATCAGGGCGAGTTCGAGCGTATCCCGTCGCGGATCGACCGGGCCCAGGGCGGGGTGGGGCCCGCCGCCGTAGCTCGCCGGAGCCATGTCTTCACCACCGGTGAGCATGATGCCGTCGAGCCGGTCCGCCATCGCGGCGATCTGTTCGAGCGGAATGAGCGGCGAGAGGATGAGTGGCGTGCCGCCGGCCCTGACGACCGACGCGACATAGGCGGAATTCACCCCGGTCCGCTCGTTTCCTTCCACGACGCGGGCGACTCCGGTGATGCCGATCAGTGGCGCACTCATTTCGCGGCCGAGTCAGGAAAGAGGGGACAGCGCGCGTCCTGATAGGGCGTGGGGTCGACGTTGATGCCCACCAGGGGCGCCGAGCGGGCGCCGATCACCACGCTGCCGATGACCGGGGCGCCGGCGACTGGCGGGGCGTCGAACAGGACGATGCCGCGCGTGCGCCCGGAGGTGTCCTGGATCAGCACTCCCGAACCGGGGGAGAGGTGCGCCGCCGAATCGGCGGTGATGGTCGCGACGAGGAGCGAATCCGGCCGGCTCATGGCAGCCGAGTAGAGCGGACCGGCGACAACCCGCGCCGGAAGGGTGGCGGGCACTCGCCTCGGCGGAGCGCTGAGGGTCACGTTGGGCGTGGCAAAGGCACCGAGCAGCAGGTTGGCGCCTGCCACGCTGGAGAAGCCGCATGCGGCGCGCCCCGAGCTGTCGCCGCAGCCGGGCAGCGCGAGGACGACGAGCAGGGCGGCCACGGGTAACCGCCGCGGAGCGCGAGGCATGCTGCAATCTAAACGCCGTCGGCGGTCGCGTGCTTGACCCTCTCCGTTGCGGGTCCTACCATTC
>DATEHG010000218.1:0-42095 GCA_035279705.1 Gemmatimonadales bacterium | reverse complement strand
AGGAGAGACTCCCATGCGGTTCATGGTCATCGTGAAGGCGACGAAGAATTCCGAGGCCGGCAAGCTCCCCAGCTCCGAGATGCTGGCCGAGATGGGCAAGTTCAACGAAGAGCTGGTGAAGGCAGGCGTACTGCTGGCGGGCGAAGGATTGCAGGCCAGCTCGAAGGGGGCCCGGATCAAGTTCTCGGGCAACAAGCGCACCGTCATCGACGGCCCCTTTGCGGAGACGAAGGAACTGGTCGCCGGATTCTGGATTATCCAGGTCCGCTCCCGCGACGAGGCCATCGAATGGATGAAGCGCTGCCCCCATCCGATGCCGGGGGAGGAGGCGGAGCTCGAGATCCGGCAGGTCTTTGAAGCGGACGACTTCGGGGAGGCCTTGACGCCTGAATTGCGGGCGGCCGAGCAGAAGCTGCGGCTAACGGCTGGCGGCAAGTAGAACACCTCTCTCGAGGGGCGAACGCTGTGCTCGCCGCCAGCAGGCCTCGCATCAATGGTCCCGCGACCGTGCCCTCTTCCCGTGCTGGAAGGGGGCTTCGGTTTGCCGGGCGAGCAACTCTCCCTTCCTGTTCCACACACCGCTCTGATCCGTGCTGAACGAGAGGCCGGCCAGGACCCATTCGGTTGGCCAGCGGGCGTCGAGCGCGAGGTCGTGCGATTGTGCGGCCGGACGAACGCCCGGTTTCCATCTCAACCGCCAGACCGAGTCGCAGGGAGACTCGCCGATCTCAGCCGACCGGAGCCGGGCCTGGCCAACTGGTATCTCGAAAGCCGTGCAGGGTGCGGAAGCTGAAACGAGGCTGTCCGCGTCGAGACCGACTCGTGGCCCTGACAATTCGCCGGACCAGCTCCAGGGATCGGGAGCGAGCCAATTGGCGACCAGCGAGCACGCCAGCATGCCGCCGATCAGCAGCGACAACGAGGGCGGGGTTCCCGGCGGTCGGGTGGAATGGAAGATGAGTTCCGGCATGCAGCGCCTCCCCTTTACAGCGGCTCACGCCACCGATGGCTGGCGCGGGGAGCCCGCTACACCCCCGCCGACAGCGGAGATCTGATTGGCTCCCGATCGTTTGGCCTGGTACAGCGCACGATCGGCCGTCGCGATGAGTGGTTCGGTACTCGCCCGGCCGGCCCGGATCGGGGCCACGCCGACACTGACCGTCACCCCGATGGGCCGGCTCCCGTCCGCGCTCGCGGCGAAGGTGGCCGCCACGTCGGCGCGAATCCGCTCGGCCACGGCCATCGCCCGCCGCACCGGTGTTCTCCGGAGCAGCACGGCGAATTCGTCACCGCCGAAGCGGCAGGCGACGTCATCCCCGCGAACGTGGCGTCGCAGGATGTGGCCCACGATCTCCAGCACCTGGTCGCCCACCAGGTGCCCTTCCCCGTCGTTCACGGCCTTGAACCCGTCCAGGTCCAGCAGGAGCAGGGCGGCGGGTTCGCGATGCGGTCCCGCGGTCTCGCGCTCCAGCGCCCGGTCGAAATACCGGCGATTGTGGAGACCCGTTACCCGGTCTGAATCGGCGTCGTGTTCGATCGACTCCAGCCGCGCCGTTTCGATGATGGTGGGCGCGACCAGCCGCGGGCGGATGTTGAGCAGATAATCCAGCAGCGCCACCTGACGGCCGATGTCGCGGCCCAGCTGCTGGCGCAGCTGGCGCCGGTGGTATTCGACATGGCGCCAGAGTTCGGCGGCCTCGCGATCATCCAGATCGACGCGGGCCAGCCTCTGCAGCCTGGCGGCGCAATCCTTTCCGCTGCCCACGTGATCCGTTGACCGCCGCGCACCGGCCGGTTTGGACTTCTGACTATGCATGCTCAATCCTCGGGACACGATCGCCACTCGGGGTGTCCCGGAGCAGAACTCGTTCCGTAGACCACCGTTCAGCCATCTCGTTGGTGAGGAGGCGCTTACCCAGAATCTGCTCGAGGCCGAGCGACTGGCAGCGCACCCTTTTGGGGCCCCGCAATAGTGCCGGGCGCCCCGCTTCAAGGCGATGAGGCCTTACCATCCGCGGCACCGGAACAGCACCGCAGGCGCCGACAGGAACAGAATGCGGAGATCGGTGACGACGCCCTGGGTCCAGATGTAGTCCAGGTCGAAGCGCAGCTTGCGGCGCACATCGTCCACCGAGGAGTCGTACTGCTGATTGATCTGGGCCAGCCCGGTGATGCCGGGGCGGGTGCGCTGGCGGAGCGGATACTCGCGGATGGCCTGGCGCAGCTGCGCAAAGATGGCCGGCCGCTCGGGCCGGGGACCGACGACGTTCATGTCCCCCTTGAGCACGTTGAGGAACTGGGGCAGTTCGTCGAGCCGGTAGCGGCGGAGGAATCTGCCCAGCCGTGTGACCCGGGGATCATTGGGCCGGGCCCACACTGCACCGGTCAGCCGCTCCGCATCCACGTCCATCGTGCGGAACTTGTACATCTCGAAGGGGCGGCCGCCGAGATCATGCCGCCGGCGGGGATGCCCGTCCTCGCACCGCGACTTGCGCCGGTCGAGACCGATCCGAATCTGTGTATAGAGCACCGGCCGGCGCGAAGTGAGCGCAATGGCGAGTGCTGTGAACGCCATGACCGGCGCTGCGGCCAGCAGGCCGAGGGCCGCAACAGCCAGGTTCAGGGCCCGCCGCGAGGGGGTTTCGCCCATACCCCAGGGAATGGCACGTGCGGGGCGGTGTTTCCGCCGGTCGAGCAGCACCAAACCTTGGGATTGCCGCCCGGCCGGTGCCAGGGTCGGAGACCACGCGGGAGGTTCGAGGAGGTTGTTGATCGTCATGTCGCCTTGCTCGTAGTGCGGCGGGGGATGAACGCTCGAGTCCGCATGGATGTCGCCGCACATCCTGGGACCCGCGCCTCACTAGGCAGGCCACGTGCCGATCTGCGCCCTCGCCGCAAAGACATGGCGGGACAACGAGTTCGGTGTTGAAGGAGGTCAGCGGAGAGGGCCGCGGGGCACTGGAATGCAGCGTGGGGCGACTGCGCGCCTTACAGCATCGCACCAGCGTGGTGCAGGCGAGGAGGGGCTATGGTGTCGGCAACTCGGCCATTTCCGCCCCGGCCCGTGCCACCGCACCGCTGTCACCCAGCGATTCGAGGATCTCGCGTCCCCGTTCGAGACACGCCCGGGCTTCGTCGGCATCGCCGAGCGCGCGGCGGAAGCGGGCATAGGCCAGGTAGGCCGCGCCCTCGAGGTCCCGCGCCGGCTCCGCGCCGCGGCAGAGGGCGATGGCATTCTCGAAGAAGACGAAACCGCTGTCGTCGCCCTGGCGCTGGCGGACTTCCCCCAGCAGGAGGTACAGAGAAGCCAGTGCCCGGGTGAGGTTGTGGGCAATCGCCAGTTCCTCCGCCCTGCGCACCTCGTGTTCGACATCCAGCAGCCGGCCTTCGGCGAGATAGATCCGGCCGATCTCGAGGCGGACCTCGATCTCGAGTGCCTGGCGCCCCGGGGCATCCCTGAGACACGCCAGCGCCTCCTGCAGGGAGGCGAGCGCCTCACTGTTCTTCTCGCGCCCGGCCGACAGCCGACCCTGACAGAGCAGCGCGCGGGCCAGCCCCTCCGAGTCCCGCAATTCAGTGAACGCCCGGCGGGCCTGGTCGAGCCGCTGCATGGCGACCTCTTCCATCTTTCGACGCCGTGCCACCTCAGCCAGGCCGAGGGCGAATCGGGCGGTCAGGCCGGGCTCGTCCGAGAATTCCATCCCACGACTGAACCACGATCCCGCGCCCACCGCCTGGCCGGTCGTGAGCGAGATGTTCCCCAGCCCCTCGCAGGCCAGCGCCACGCTCAGCCGGTCCGATTCCGCCTCGGCCAGTACCAGGGCGCGCTGGCAGCAGCGACCGGCCTGGTCCAGCCGGCCGCGCTGCTGTTCCAGCCGCGCTATCGCGAGCAGCACCCGGACCTCCGGTCGCCGGTCGCGGAGGAACTCGGCCACCCGGAGCGCATGATCGTACCAGAGCCTGGCCTGACCGAAACGGCCGACCTGCTGCTCCGCGTTGCCTGAGCGGATCAGCTCCTCCACCGCGGCGGACAGATCTCCCCGCTGCTCCGCCTCGAGCGCCGCCAGTGCGGCTTCGTAGAGACTGCTGAAATGATGACTGACGCGGGCGACCGCCTGGGGCAGCCGGCTGCGGAGGTAGTCCAGCTCCAGTTGCCGCTTCCCGACGGTGCGGTCCGGCGACTCGGGCGAGATTCCGGGACCCACGGCTCGCGAAGTGGACACCAGCAGCGCGCGCAATGGCACCAGCGCATCGAGATCCGGCAGGAGGTTCAGCGCCTGCTCGACCCGCAGCGGCGGGAACTCGGAGCCCCGGCTCACAGGTCGTACTCCCGGATCTTGCGGGCCAGGGTGTTGCGATGGACGCCGAGCAGGCGCGCCGCCTCGCTGATCTGGCGCCCGGTCTGCAGCAGGACCCGGGCGATGTGACGGGCCTCGACTTCGCGCAGGGTGCCGGGCGCATGCTCCGGCGAGGCCCATTCTCCGGCCGCCTCGGCACCGGTGCGCCACTGCTCTGGCAGATGCTCCGCCCGGAGGACTTCGTCGTCGGCCAGCAGCGTCGCCCGCTCGATCACATTGCGCAGCTCGCGGACGTTGCCCACCCACTGGTGGGCGCGCAGCAGCCGGAGCGCCTGCTCCGAGATGCCACTGAAGCACTTGCCATAGCGCTGGCCGAATTCGCGGAGAAAGTGGGTGGTGAGCAGCAGCAGGTCATCACCCCGGGCCGTGAGTGGGGGCAGCTGGATGGTGACGACGGCCAGGCGGTAGTAGAGATCTTCGCGGAAGCGTCCTTGGGTGATCATGGCGGGCAGGTCCCGGTTCGTCGCGGCGACCACCCGCACGTCGACCGGGATGGGTTCGGTTCCGCCGACCCGCTCAATCTCCTGCTCCTGCACGGCCCGGAGCATCTTGGCCTGGAGGCCCAGGCTCATGTCCGCGATTTCGTCGAGAAAGAGGGTCCCGCCGTGGGCCCGCTCGAAGCGGCCCCGGCGCGTGGCGATGGCACCGGTGAACGCCCCCTTCTCGTGGCCGAACAGCTCGCTTTCCAGCAGGTTGTCGGGAATGGCGGCGCAGTTGACGGCGACGAATGGTCCGTCCGCCCGTGGACCATGAAGCTGGATGGCGCGGGCCACGAGCTCCTTGCCGGTGCCGGAATCGCCCAGCACCAGAACCGTGGCGGTGCTGGGAGCCACCTTGGCGATAGTGCGGAAAACCTCGAGCATCGCAGGGCTGCTCGAAATCATCTGCTGGGAGCCGATGGGCGTCGGGATCACATCGGGGAGCGGCAGCGTGACCTGATCCCCGGACGCCCGCACCCGCTCGAGAGCGGTGCGGAACTGCTCCCGCCCGAGCGGCGCCGAGAGGACCTCGAAGACTCCGAGCCGGGCCGCCCGCAACGCCAGGCCGATGGAGGCCGCAGGCACCAGCGCCATCAGCCGCGGCCGGCGCGGGATCCGGTGCAGCATCTCGGACCACCAGGCGAGGCGCTCCTCCATTTCCGCGGAAAGGCCCACCAGGAGCACATCCCACCCGCCCTGGCTCAGGGACCGCAGCGCGCCGACCGGATCAGTGGTGCTTTCGAGACGGACGCCATCGAGCGGCGGCTGGCGCGCCAGCTCGGCCCAGCCGAGCGGCAGCGGGTTCTCGCCTACGGCCATGACCCGGAGCGCGGGCGCGGGAGGCGGCACCGCAGCCGCCGGCGGCGGGCCAGCGGCACGGGGGGCGTCGGTGGTGTTCATGTCGCCCTCGTCCCCAGGTAGCGCGCCACGAGGATGAGCGCGTCATCCGTGGACCGGGAAAACTGCCGCAGCAGCTGATCGGCCTGCCGCGCCGGGCGCTCCAGGGGCTCGACGTGCTCGGCGAACTCGCTGCGCAATCCGTCGGTCGCCAGCGCCAGGGTGTCCCCCGGCGACAGCCCCGCCATCACCGGCCGCAGCGGTGGCAACTGGAAGCCCACCACGCCGCCCACCGGCATCAGCCGTTCGGAGCGCACGCCGCCGCTGCCCGAACGGCGCAGCACGCCATCGACATTGCCCACACCGAGCCAGGTCATCGACTGGTTGGCCGGGTTGAACCAGGCCAGGCTCATGACCACTCCGCGGGTTCCGACCAGCCCTTCATGGCACTGGCGCACCAGCGCGACCAGCGACGAGCCGCTGTATCCGCCCATGATTTCCACCGCCAGCATGGCGGCGTCCGCGGCCGCCTCGCCATGGCCCAGGCCATCGATCACTCCCGCCAGCATGCCGCCGGCGAAGGCCCGCACCACGGACTGATCCCCGCACCTGGCTTCGCCGGCGCGCGCCGCCACCGCCACGCTCCATTCCAGCAGCGGCGGCGGCTCCGGCCGGGCGATGGGGTTGGCCACGTCAGCGCGCCCACTTCCGCATGATGACGGTGGTCCCATCGCCGTTGGAGGACTGGATCTCGAACTCGTCCATGAGGCGCCGGGCACCGGGCAGTCCCACGCCCAGGCTCCCCGAGGTCGAGAAGCCATCCTGGAGCGCCAGGCCGATGTCGGGAATCCCCGGGCCCTGGTCCCGCGCCACGATCAGGATGCCGCGGCGGTCCCGCTGCTCGATGAGTGAGAGTTCGACCTCGCCGTGGCCGGCGTATTCGACGATGTTGCGCACGATCTCGGAAATGGCCGCCGCGATGACCGTGAGGTCGCTGGGGGAGAATTTCTCCAGCTGGGCGGCCAGCTGGCGCCCCTGCTGCCGGGCCGCCACGATGTCCTGATCGCTGGCGATCGGAATCCGGAGGCTACCGTCCACGCGCCGGGCCTCCCCCGCCACCACCGAATCGCCGCATCAGGAGGGCGGTCCCCTCCTCCAGGTCGAGTGCGGTGGCAATGCCGCTGAGCGTGAGCCCCAGCTGGACCATCGCAAAGGCGACTTCCGGCTGGATCCCGACAATGACCGTCTCGGCCCCGCGCAGGCGGATCATGTGCGCCAGCGTGCTCAAGGTCCGGACCGCGAAGGAATCCATCACGTCAAGCACGGTGACATCGACGATGACGCCGCGGGAGCGGTACCGGCCGACCTGCTCGACCAGGTCATCCCGCAGGCGCAACAGGTCGGCGTCGCTGAGCGCGGACTGGATCGACGCGATCAGGAACTGCCCCTGTTTGAGGATGGGTACTTGCATCCCGCCCGGCTATTCCGCTTCGACCTGGGCGTGCACCTCCGCGACTCCCAGCACCTTGTAGCCCAGCAGCCGCTCCGCCTCCTCGATGCCACCCTGCAGGTCGCCGACCGTGTTCATCTTGCGCAGGTCCACCCCGATCGTCACCAGCGTCTGGGCGATTTCGGGCGAGAGGCCGGTGACGATGACCGTGGCGCCGAGCAGCCGGGAAGCCTCCACTGTCTGCACCAGGTGGTTGGCCACGGTGGAGTCCACCGCCGGCACGCCGGTGATGTCCATGACGACCACCTTGGCGCGATTGGACCTGATGCCCCGGAGGAGCTGCTCGGTGAGCTGGCGGGCTCGCTGAGAGTCCACCACCCCGATGATCGGCAGGATCAGCAACCGTTCCCGGACCTGGAGCACCGGGGTGGAGAGTTCGCGAATCGCTTCCTGCTGCTGGCGGATGATGCGCTCCCGCTCCTGGACGAATCCGACTGCCACCGTGTTCGCGATCCGGTTGGCGGCCGGCTCGTAGGCATCGAGGACCTCGTTCAGCAGACCGAAGTCCGCCTGGTATTTCTTGAACAGCGAACGGGCCAGGACGTCGCGCAGCAGCAGCACGATGCCGACGACTTCGTGGGTTTCGACGCCCCGTGGAATGATCCGCTCCGACAGATTGCGGGCGTACGCCTGCAGGGCTTCGACACTGCCCGTCTCCAGCACTTCGACGTAGTTGTCGAACACGGAGGTCGCCTCGGCGAAGATCTCCTCTTTCGTCATCGTCGTGAGCAGGCGGGATTCCGTGATGCGCCGGACCCACTCCTCGCGGAGCAGAGTCCGGTTCTGCCGCAGGTGGGCGACCAGCTCTCGCAGCAGATCGGAGGTTGGCTGGGGACGAGGTGCAGCAGTGGCGACTTGGGCACTCATGGGCACTCCCTCCGCGGAGGACGGGCGGGACGAGGTGATCGGCTCGATCAGAAAATTCGAGTTTGCTTGGGAACTCGCAAGGGGTGGGCCAAAATAGTGCAGTGAACCGCATGAGCTATCATATTGATGGTCAATGCTTTACAAATTCACTCGCTGGTCACCCCCGGCAGATGCAGACTTGCCCGCCCTAATTCGGTGCGCGGCCACGCCGGCGACGGCTCCCGACGAGCCAATTCACTCACCGACCCGGCTTATCGTTCCTGCATCCGGTTCCGGACGCCGGTTTCCTCCCGACCGCCGGTTCCGTCCCGAACGCCGCTCGACCACCACAGGCTTGGATTCCCGCCTCCGATCCAGCACCATCCGGCGGCCATTGCTCCGGCGCTGGTCCTCCCTGGGCTTCTCGTTGGACACAAGCGCCTCCTCCTTGGAACTGCCTCTCGGTTTCCACCTTGCAAGCCTTCGACCATGCTGACGACTCCCATATCCCCATAGCCCGCAACATCCTGCGAAACCAGTCGGCCGCCTGCGATATCCTCCCGCGCCTCAAACTGGTGCAGGCACTGATCGGCTCGCACCGGAGCGGTGCATCCGCCGGAGGCTCACGTGCCACGGTGCACCTTCCCAAAGCCGCCGGATTCCGGTCGATTACCTGCGGACGCCCCCCTTGCCGGCGGAACCCGGAAACTCACGAGGAGCCGTGACCGACAGCGAAGCCCACCGTGCCATCGAGGCGGTCTGGCGGATCGAATCCGCCAAGGTCATCGCGGCGCTCACCAAGCTGGTGAAGGATGTGAGTCTCGCCGAGGAGCTGGCGCAGGAAGCGCTGCTGGCAGCACTCGAGGACTGGCCGTCGTCGGGGGTGCCCCAGAAGCCGGGCGCCTGGCTCATGGCGGTGGCCAAGCGGCGCGCGATCGACCAGTGGCGCCGCGCCGACCGGTTCGGCCAGCGCGAGGGGGAAGTCGCGCGCGAGATCGAGGACAGAAGGGAAATCGCCCAGGCTGAACTGGACCGGAGCCTCGACGATGCGGTGGGCGACGATCTCCTCGGCCTGATCTTCATGACCTGCCACCCCGTGCTCTCCGCCGAGGCGCGGGTGGCGCTGACGCTGCGCCTGCTCGGCGGGCTGACAACCCCGGAGATTGCCCGGGCGTTCCTGGTGCCCGAACCGACGCTGGCGCAGCGGATCGTCCGGGCCAAGCGCACCCTGACCGAGGCGCGGGTGCCATTCGAGATCCCGCGCGGTGCCGAATTGCAGGCGCGACTGCCTTCCGTTCTCGAAGTGATCTACCTGGTTTTCAACGAAGGGTATGCGGCCACGGCGGGGGACGACCTGCTCCGCCCTGCGCTCTGCGAGGAGGCAATGCGGCTCGGCCGGGTCGTTTCAGAACTGCTGCCGGACGAAGCGGAAGTGCACGGGTTGGTGGCGCTGATGGAACTCCAGGCTTCCCGCCTCAAGGCGCGGGTCGGCCCCGGCGGCGAGGCCATACTGCTGCTCGATCAGGACCGGGCCCGGTGGGACTACCTGCTCATCGGTCGCGGCCTCGCCGCGCTGAAGCGCGCCGAGGCGGTGGGCGGCATCCCGGGACCCTTCGCGCTGCAGGGCGCGATCGCGGCCTGCCACGCCACGGCACCCACCGGCGCCGACACCGACTGGCGGCGGATCGCCGCGCTGTACGAGGTATTGGCGGCGACCGCGCCGTCACCGGTAATCGAACTCAATCGCGCGGTAGCGGTGGGAATGGCGTTTGGCCCGGAGGCGGGACTCGCGCTGGTCGACCAGCTGATGACCGAGCCGTCACTCGGGACCTACCACCTGCTGTTCGGCGTGCGGGCCGACCTGCTCGACAAGCTCGGCCGCTTCGAGGAGGCCGGGACCGAGTTCGAACGGGCCGCGGCGCTGACCCGCAACCAGCGCGAGCGGGAATTGCTCATCCTGCGGGCGCGGACCTCGTCGGAACGGGCGACCGCTCAGAAGGAGTAGGCCAGGGCGTACAGCAGCTGGATGGACGTCACCTTGAGGCGGGTCTCCGCCACCTCGGAGCCGCTGCCAACCGGGGTCGGAGGCGACCGCCCGGTCTGGAATCCGAGGCCCAACGACCCCGACAGATGAGCACCGGTGAATGAAACGCCGGCCGTGCCGCCGATGATATTGACGTTCCGGAAAATCTCATCGGTGCCCGACAGCGGTGATTGATCGGAGTTGACCCCGGCATGCAGCCGCCACTGCTTCGAGAGCTGGTACTGGGCCCCCACCGCGAAGTTGAGTATCGAGCGGAAGCTCATGGTGACCGGGACGAGCGACACCGGGGCGACCACCGGCGGCGCCGTCCCGCTATCACGTACCGCCACGCCCGTGACCTTGCTGCTGTAGAGCTCGAACTGGCTGATGCCGCCGTACCAGCGCAGGTCCGCCTCCACTCCGACCTTGCCGATCTTGAAGGCCGCACCGCCGGCCAGAAGGAACGGCAGCTTGTAGACCAGCCGGGCCTCGGGATCGCGAAACCGCAGCGTTTCGAATCCGGCCCCCGACGCCGCGGTCAGCTGGTCGGAGTAGAAACTGCTCCCGAACAGTCGCGCAGTGGGGGACTGGATCGACAGGCCGACCGCGACGGTCGGCGCCACATTCCACTGGATCCCTGCGGTCGCCCGCACAAGCCACGTCGTTCCATCCGCGGCGAAATTGCGTTCGACCGTGCTGGCCTCCGTCGCGGAGGTGGAGAGGGCGGAGGTGGTCTGCTGCTGAAGGAGGCTGACGATCGGGACCTGGAACGTGACTCCCGCTCGCAGGGTCGGCGACAGCTTGACCCCCGCGGCCAGGGAGGGCACCAGGACATTGAGGCGGACCTTGGTCCGGTACTCGAGTGCAGTCGAGACGCCGCCGCTGGTGCCCTGGCTTGCGCCGGACAGAGTGCCGGGTTCCCAGTTGATGGGGGAGTACATCGAGAAACCCAGGCGCCACCGGGTCGACTTGACCACCGGCTGAGCGAGCACGACGCCGAGGAAGCCACTCAACGTAAAGAACCGGGTGGAGGTTGATTTCTCCCCCAGCCCCTCCAGCGATACCGCGGTGTATTGGTATCCAGACCCGCTGCCGTTGATCTCTGTCTTGTCCGCGCCAGCCACACCGGCAGGGTTGTACACGTTGGCCATCGGCCCGTCGGTCCGGGCCACGACTGCGCCGGCCTCGACGGCTTCCCACTGCCCGAGGCGCACCAGGTCGTAGTTGGGGAGGATGATGCCGTTGGGCGGAGCGGAGAGCACCTGGGCCGGCATCGGCCCGGCGATGGAGAGGAGCAACAGCAGAATCGGGACGCCATGCCTGCGCATGGCTCAAACTGCAGGGAAACCGCCCGGCGCGATAGCCGTCGCCTCCCCTGGCGATCTCTGCCCGTCCGGAGCGACACACGCGGAGCCAGCCCGGCCTTCCCTACCCTCCCGCCATCGCCCCCACGACGAGGTAGGGTTCATCGCCGGCCGCCACTGACGGTGGAAGGGGTGTATCCAGTGCCTCGTTCGACAGGTCCTGCCCGCAGGCAAAGAACCGCACGAAGGCCCGGCGCTTCCGCGACTGGTGATCGCGGATGGTGCCCTGCAGGACCGGGTACCGGGCCTCCAGCGCGTCGATGACGGTTCGCTGCGTCACCGCCCCCTCCACCACCAGCTCCACCACCTCGCCGACACCCGCCAGGTTGCGCAGGTGATAAGGCAGTTCCACGCGGATCATGCCAGCGTCTGGACTTCCACCGAGAGCACCGCGGGCAGATCGCGCACGATCGGGTTCCAGCTGTCACCGGAATCGGCCGACCCGTAGACCTGGCCACCGGTGGTGCCGAAGTAGACGCCGCAATCCTCCATCCGGTCCACGGCCATCGCATCGCGCAGCACGTTCACGTAGCAATCCTGCTGCGGCAGCCCCCTGGTCAGCGGCTCCCACTCGGTGCCGCCCGACCGGCTGCGGTAGACGCGGAGCTTCCCCTCGGGCGGATAGTGCTCGGAATCGCTCTTGATCGGGACGACATAGATGGTCTCGGGCTCGTGGGCATGGACATCGATCGGGAATCCGAAATCGGTCGGCAGGTCGCCGCTCACTTCGCGCCACGAGGCCCCGCCGTTGTCGCTGCGCATGATGTCCCAGTGCTTCTGCATGAAGAGCACGTCCGGCTTGGTCGGGTGCATCGCGATCCGGTGCACACAATGCCCAACCTCGGCTTCGGGATCGGGAAGCTGGGCCGAGCGGAGCCCCTGGTTGATCGGCCGCCAGCTCTTCCCGGCGTCGTCCGAGCGAAAGGCACCCGCCGCCGAGATGGCGATGTAGATCCGCCCCTTGTGAACCGGATCGAGCACGATGGTATGGAGCCCCATGCCGCCGGCGCCCGGCTGCCAGAGATTGCCCTTGGCGGCCCGAAGGCCGGGCAGTTCATGCCACGACTTGCCACCGTCCGTGGTGTGAAACATCGCGGCGTCCTCGACACCGGCATAGACCTCGTCCGGGTTGTCGAGTGACGGTTCGAGGTGCCAGACCCGCTTGAACTCCCAGGGGTGCTGCGTGCCGTCATACCAGAGGTGGGTTCCGGGGGTACCGTCGTAGGCGAATTTGTTGTCCACCGCTTCCCAGCTCTTGCCGCCGTCGTTCGAGCGCTGGATGATCTGCCCGAACCACCCGCTGCTCTGCGAGGCGTAGATCCGGTTCGGATCGGCCTGCGAGCCCTTCATATGGTAGATCTCCCAGCCGGCAAAGTGGGGGCCTTCGACCTTCCATTTCGAACGCTTGCCGTCGGAGGTCAGGATGAACGCGCCTTTGCGGGTGCCGACCAGGACTCGAACGCCGCTCATGGTCACCTCGGAGAAGGAACGGGGGCCCGGGCGCTGCCCGGGCGTCGTGTGGTGCGCCCGTGTATTCGAATGGTCGCCACGCAGGCGCGCAAGGGGCGAAATCCGGCACCGGGGACGAGCCGGGGGCGCGTCGGGCGCACACCCCGGGTCGTTCACTCCGCGTCGTGGAAGATGATCCCGAGTGTGTGACGGCTGCCGCTCCGGATCCGGCTCACGCCGTGGCGCAGGTTGACCCGGTACGCTCCGCGAGTCCCCTGCACCGGCCGGTGTCGGACGGCAAAGGCGACCGCATCTCCCTGGTGGAGTGGCACTACTTCGGCCCGGCTCTGCATTCGAGGGCGCTGCTCGGTCAGCACGAACTCCCCGCCGGTAAAGTCGCGCCCGGGCGCCGAAAGCAGGATCGCGACCTGCAGCGGGAAGACATGTTCACCGTAGAGGTCCTGGTGGAGACAGTTGAAGTCCCCCGCCTGGTACCGGAGCAACAGCGGTGTGGCGCGCTGCTGGCCGGCCGCATGACAACGGGCCAGGAATTCCGCATGGACGGCAGGAAAGCGCGAGGCGAGCCCCAGCATCTCGTGCCATCGATTCGCCACCGGTGCCAGCGCGGAATAGAGCGAGGCGCGGAGGCTCGCCAGCGGCTCAGGGAGCGGATACCTGAAGTACTGATACTCTCCCCGGCCGAACCCATGGCGCCCCATCACGACCCTGCTCCGGAACGCGGCGGGGTCATCGTACAGGTCCGCCATTGCCTCGCACTCGCCGGGAGCGAGAAGGCGCGGGAGGACGGCCGCCCCGAAGTCATCCAGCTCGCCTCGGATCCGGCCCCATTCCAGCCGCTCAACCCGGGTCTCGATGCCTTCCATGGATTTCCTGGTGGCGACGGCACTCATCGCGAGCCCTCCTTCTGCAACAGGGCCCGTTTGCGCTCCACGCCCCAGCGGTAGCCCGAGAGGTCTCCATCGGCCCGGACGACGCGGTGACAGGGAATGGCGACGGCCAGTGGATTGGCGCCGCACGCCCGGGCCACTGCGCGGGCGGATTGCGGCGCCCCGATCCGCCAGGCAATCTCGGTGTAAGTCGCCGTCTCGCCAGCCGGGATCGAGCGCAGTGCCTGCCAGACCCGCTGCTGGAAGGCGGTGCCCCGGGCATCGAGCGGGAGGTCGAGACTGGTGCCAGGCGACTCGATATATTCGATGACTGTCGCCAGCAGCCGGTCCACAGCCGCACCGCCCTCCACAATTTCGGCTATAGCCATGCGGCGCCGAAGGTCAACGATCAACTCGTCGGCCGCATCCCCAAGCAGGATCGCGCATAGGCCGTGAGCGCTCCGGGCAACCAGGACCATGCCCAGGGTCGTGCGGCCGGTGGCGTATTCGACCCGGGCCCCGGCGGCACTCGGGCGATAGATTGTGGGACTCATATTCGACTCCGTTCCGGTTGAAGTTCTGCCATGCACCTCGGTCACGGCGAACAGTCTACCTTCTGGAGGAGACGGGCGCGCTCCGATTTCGCGAGGCAAATCGGCGGAGCGCGCCTGCCAACGCCCTCTGAGCCCGGCAGCCGACGGGATTATTTTGCGGTTCGACAATGGTGGACAACCGCCAGGCAGGGAGACCATGGCCGAGACTGATCTGGGATTGGGACGGGTAGTACTGGAGCGGGTGCGCGGCCGCTTCCTCAACAAGGACGGCACGCCCAACAGCCGGAAGTACGGCGCGGGGTCGCTGGCCTGGCAGCGGGTCTACCTGCGCTCGCTGGCCATCACCTGGCCGGCGTTCATCGCGTGGATCTTCGGACTGGCGCTGCTCATCGCGGGTGCCTTCGCCATCGGGTACCGGAGCCTTGGCCCTGGCGCACTCGACGGCACGGCCCACCTCGGCGTGAACGATCCCTTCTTCGCGGCGCTGGTCTACAGTGTAGGAATTCTTTCGGGCATCGGCGGGGGACCGGTCGTAGCCGTGGGCTCGACGGCCGAGTGGCTCTCGATCATCGAGGCCATCGGCGGCCTCGTCGGCCTGATTGTCGCGGCGGGTCTCACCCTGGCGCGCCTCTCGCGACCGCGGGCCAGGCTGCGCTTTTCACAGCGCGCCGTCATCGCCCCCTATCGCGGTGGCCGCGGGTTGATGTTCCGGGTGGCCAACACCGATGCCGGCGAAGTGAGCGACGCCGAAGTCAGGGTCAGTCTGTCCTGGTACGAGGGGACCGGAAGCGCCAAGACGCGCAAATTCCACCCGCTCGCACTGGAGCGGAACCGGATCGACCTGTTCTCGCTGCACTGGACCGTGGTGCACCCGATCGATCCGCACAGCCCCCTCGCCGGCGTCACGCCGGAACTGCTGCGGGAAGGGCGGGCGGAATTCCTGGTGCTGATCAACCTGCACGAGGAAACCTTCTCCACCCGGGTCACCGGGCGGACTTCGTACCTCTTCGACGAGGTGTCGTGGGACGCGAAATTTGCCGACATGTTTGTCGACTCGCCGGACGGCATCCTGACCATCGACCTCCACCGGCTCGACCGGATGGACCGCCTGGCGGAGGGCTCCACGTCGCGGCCGGCGGAGCTCGAATCGGCGCCGCGCGGGCCCGCCTTGGTGCAGGCCGAAAGCCAGGTGCAAACGGGCTACGGATGAACACGGATGTTTCGGGAATCAGAAGCGGTCCGCTGCTCCTGGCAGGAGTGATCTGGGATGTGGCCACGACAACTGAAGGAAGTTGATCTGGCGAAACGACGGCCACTCGGGCAGCGACCGATCCGTGTTCATCCGTGGCTGGTTCAGTCTGTGTGATTCCGTGACTCCAGTTCAGCGGTCCCGCTCCGACCCGGCCCCGAGGCGGAGCGCCTCGTAGTCCAGTTCACTCTCCAGGTCCAGCAGCACTTCGTCCGAAATCGCCTGCTCGTCACGCAGCCGGATCAGCGCCCGGCGCTTGGCCCGCACCAGCGCAAGGCGGATGCGGCGGATTGCGTCGGCGCGCCTCACGGCCTCCTCGGAAGCATTGGAGTGGTGCACGTGCGCCTGGCGGATCTCGGCCTCCACGCTGGCGCGGGCCTCGGGCAGCGCCCACGGCTCATCAACCAGGTCGGCGAGGGCATCCAGCGCCGCTCGGCGGGCCTCGGCACGGGCATGGCCTTCCTCGATATCGATCGCGGGGTCCCGGGCAAAATGAAGCCGGCGGATGATCGGGGTGAGCGAGAGCCCCTGCAGGACCAGCGTCACCACGATCACCATCACCGTGATCACCACCATCTCCGAGCGGAACGGCGTGGGCGTGCCAGCCGCCGTCACGAAGGGCAGCGCGAGCGCCGCCGCGAGGGAAACCATCCCCCGCATGCTGGTCCAGCTCACGATGAAGAGGATGGCAGGCCGCGGAACGGGATCGCGGGCCCGGAGGGCGGGGTCGATCCAGCGCGGCAGAAACGCGGCCAGCGGCACCCAGATGAGACGGACCAGGATGACGAGCCCCGCGATGAGCAGACCGACTGCCCCTGCTGACAGGAGGGTCCCCGAAGGCAGCGTTTCGATCATGCGGCCGAATTCCACGCCGAGCAGGAGGAACACGAGCGAGTTGAGACCGAAGAGGAACAGGTCCCAGACGGCGCGGGCCTGGATCCGCGAGGCGGGTGCCACCACGGTGGAGTAGTGCTGCCGCAGGTAGAGGCCCCCCGCCACGCAGGCCAGTACCGAAGACATCTGCAGGTACTCCGCCCCGATCCAGGCCAGGTACGGCCCCAGCAGCGTGAGTGTCGTCTCGGCCAGCGGATCCTCGGTCCGGCGAGCGGCCCACACAATCAGCCACCCGACGCACAGGCCGATCAGGATCCCGACGAACGAATTCAGGAAAAAGCGGATCACAAGCTCGCCGGGGCTGTACACACCCGTGATCAGGGCCGCGACCGCGCCACGATAGAGGATCAGGGCTGACGCGTCGTTGACGAGGCTTTCGCCGAGCAGGATGCTGATGACCCGACGGGGAATGGGCATCCGCTTGAGAATCGATTCAGCCGCGACCGCATCCGGAGGAGACACGATCGCCCCAAGCGCCACGGCGGCGGCCCAGGGAATCCCCGGCAGGAGCTGGCGGGCCACTACTGCGACGGTCACCGTCGTCGCGATCACCAGCCCGATCGCGAGCAATCCTATCGGCCGGAGGTTGGCCTTGAAGTCGCGGAACGAAGTGAAAAACGCCGCGGCCCAGAGCACCGGGGGCAGGAAGACGAAGAAGACGAGATCGGGTGAAACGCGGAGGGCGATGGCCCCGGGGAGCAGACCCAGCACCAGGCCGCCGAGGACCTGGAGGATAGCGATGGGAATGGGAAGCCGCCGACCGAGGGCTGCGAGCAGCACCGCGAAGATCCCTACGGCCACCGCAAGGAGTACCGACTGGGCTTCGGTCATCGCGGGAAGCTAGGTGAAACCGCCGCGGCTGGCGAGCGTGCGCGGCCTGCTTGACTAGGCCTGGACCTGGAAGGCGCAGCGAGGACGGGCCCCATGCTCGCAGCATTCCGTGACCGGCCGGCGGGTCACCTCGGCGATCAGCGCGCGGGCCAGCTCACAAGCCTCGGGATGCCGGCTGGTGACCGCGGCGAGCGGGCAGCCGACGCCCTGCAGCCTCCAGCCCTCCGGGTTCGGGGTCACCTCGAGTTCGCCGCCGAGACGGTTGAGCGCGCCTGCCGCGGCGCTCACCCGGGCCGCCGGGTCTGCCGGCGCAACCACCTTGGCGCCGACCGAGCGTCCAACCGCGCCGAGCAGTTCGACGGCGTGCGCCTTCCCTTCCCGGCCCGCAATCTCCTCAATCAGGGTGTTCAGGACCGGGGCGTAGCCCTTGGGAAAGAGCTCTTCGCCCGCCTCCGTCAGCGCATACAGGCGAGCCGGCTTGCCGCCCGTATCGCGCTGGGTCCCGACCTCCCTGACCAGGCCATCCCGGCCCAGCGCCGCCACATGGGTGCGGACCGCGTTATCGGTCAGCTTGAGCGCCGCGGCCAGGCTGGTAATCGACTGCTGGGACCGGCGCAGCAGGCGCAGCAGGTTGAGCTGGGTCTCTCCCAGCAATCGTTCGAGCCAGTTCATTCCAGCCTCCGGAGTGATGGCTCAAAGTATATGAGAAATAAGCATTTGTCTAGTAATCACAGTAATTACTTGACAAACTGAGCTTAATGGGCGACATTGGCCGTGTCCCGATGGTCGTTCCACTCCAATTCGAGGCCACCATGCTATTCCGCAGCCGATTTGCCCTTGCCGCCTCCCTCGCCCTGCTCGGCACCGGTCCGCTGGCCGCGCAGGCCCCGGCACCCGACCTGACCGATCCCGAGGTGGCCCACGTCGCCGTGACCGCCAATTCCATCGACGTCGACGCCGCGACCTTTGCGCAGAGCCGCACCACCAATGCTGAAGTGAAGCAGTTTGCCGCCCTGATGATCACCGATCACAACGCCGTGAATGCCAAGGCCGCCGCCCTCGCCAAGAAGCTCGGTGTGACGCCCAAGGACAACGCGGTCAGCCAGTCGCTGGTGGCCGGCGCCGCGAAGGCCCACGAGGCGCTGGTACCGCTCAAGGGCGCTGCCTTCGACAAGGCCTACATGGCTCGCGAGGTCGCGTACCACCAGGCCGTGCTGGACGCCCTCGACAAGCTGCTGATCCCGACGACCGAGAATGCCGATCTCAAGGCGCTGCTCACGGCGGTGCGCCCGGCCATCGCGGCGCACCTTGACCATGCCAAGGCGCTGAGCGCCAAACTCAACGCCGCATCATGACCGCCGGCGCGCGGGCGGGAGGCTTGGCCCTGTTGTGGCTCGCGCCCGCGGCCGCCGCGGTCTGGGTGGCCGGGGCAGCCACCCTGCCCCGGGAGTGGCTGGGGGCAAACAGGCGAGTGCACGCCGAGATGGTCGGGGTCGCCTACCAGCCAAGAGAGGTGAAGGCGGCCTTGGGTGACACGATCGTCTGGGTGAACCAGGACCTGATCCCTCATACCGCCACCGCCGACAGCGCCCCGGCCTGGACCACCCCGACCATCCTCTCCGGGGACAGCGCGATCCTCGTCGCCGGGCATCGCGGCGAATGGGCCTTCACCTGCCGCTTCCACCCGACCATGAAGGGGCGGTTGATCGTCCACTGAAGTGGCCCGGGCCCTCACCCCGGAAAACCAGGCGGCCCCCCGAACCTTGTTCGAGGGGCCGCGCTCCGGGAATCGGCTTTGGGGCGAAGCGCCTTCTCAACCTGGCGTCTTCACCTCTCAGGTCCTCCGTTTGGTCAGGTGCAAAGAAATGTGCAGGCTGCTGCCCACCGAGGTGAGCGAGTTGGCATGATCCAGATCATACACGTGCCAACGTCGGGCCAGGCGCCCCGCCAAATCTGTGGAAGTTATTCCCGCTAAGGCGGCCCACTTGCTCCTCCCATAGAATCCTTGAACATGGGTGACATCAAAGTATTTCTGGATGATTCGCAACGTACGCTTGGTGAAGGGGTACTCCCACGCACGATCCGTTTGGAACGGCCGGTACAACGACCTGGCCAATCGCGCGGGCAGCCAGATCTCCAACGGATCGTAAGTGACCACCTGGCCTGTGGGGCTCAGACGCCGATGGAGTACTTCGAGAAGTGCATCTGGGTGCTTGAAGTGGTGGAGCACTGACATCGCGTAAATGACGTCGTAGTCGCAGCCGGTGAACTCCGGGCTAAGGAAATCAACTGCCAAGAGCTCCGCCCCAAGAATGCCAGCCTCAGTCAGCCTCTCACGGAAGCGATCGAGCCGAGGCTGGCTGAGGTCAATCGCGGTATATCGGCCGGCCCCCTCCGCAAGCTCTAAAGAGAGAAGGTTGCCGTCGCCGACGCCCAGATCAAGGAGCCGTCTCCTAGAAATGTCCCCCAACCATGCGCGGTGTAGCGTCCGGACGGAGTCTGGGACTCCGGCGCTCCCCAGAGCACCGAAAACTCGCTGCCGCACTCTCCGCCAGAGATTGGTAGCGAGACTGTTGGCAACAGACTCCTTGGAGCCCGTTGCTCTTTCGTAGTAGCGGCGCTGCTCACGGTTAACTGCGAGCATTTCACCACGCTTGGCCTCGATCAGATCCGCGTCTTCCGGCATGCGTCGTTCCGTTCTACTAGGGTTGGAGCGGCCAAGCTGGGACTTCCGCCCCATAAGCTCACCCAGCTCGCTCGGCGGCCCCCCTACCTATCTACCGCGCGCTTGCGCGGCTTGCACTGCCAGTGGGCCCTCCTGGATTCGAACCAGGGACCGACGGATTATGAGTCCGCTGCTCTAACCACCTGAGCTAAGGGCCCTGCGCGCTTCGCGCGGTGAGAGGTAGTTCCCAGTTTTCCGAACCACGGCGCTTCGAATGAGGCCCGATCACCGATGGTGAGAGGTAAGAGGTGAGAGGGAGCCCTCTTACCTCTCCCCTCTCACCTCTCACGCCTCCCTCCCTACACCGTCGCCTCGGCGTACGACAGCACCCGCTCGTACAGCGCCAGGTGCCGCTCGGCCATGAGCGCGCGGGTATAGTGGGCTTCGACCCGCCGGCGGCCCGCCTCCCCCATCCGCGCCCGGAGGCCCGGATCCCGCGCCAGCGTTTCCAGCGCCTGCGCGAGGGCCCCGATGTCGCGCAGCGGCACTTCGAGGCCCGTCTCCCCCGGCACGTTGACCTCCCGCACGCCGGTCGGCACCGAAGTGGTGATGACGGCTCGGCCAGAGGCCATTGCCTCGAGGACAACCAGTCCGAACTTTTCCTCGACCGTGACCGACGGCAGCACCAGGAAGTCCGCCTCGGCCATGCGGCGGGGCATGTCCTCGTCCCGGTATTCACCAAACCACTTGACCCGGTCGGTGAGGGCCAGCGCCTGCGCCAGGGTCTTGAGTCTGGGCCCTTCGGGGCCTGAGCCGACGATGTCGAGCCGGAGATCCGGCACCCGCTCGAGGGCGCGGAGCAGGATATCGAGCCCCTTGTACTTGACCAGCCGGCCGATGAAGAGCGCCCGCGGCAGCGCGTCCCGGGGCCGGGGCGGCACCTCGCGCCAGCGCGTCTCGTCGATGCCGAACGGAATCACCTCGACCTTGTTCTCGAAGCCCTCCAGCTCGGCGCTCAGGGCCAGGTGGGCGCGGCTCGGGATCACGATGGCCGCGGCCCGCCGGAGCACGGCGCGGGACATGACCTTCCAGACTTCGCGCGTCGCGTCGCCGTGCTGGGTGACGATGAGCGGCGTCCGCCGGCCCCGGAGCAGGCAGGCGATGTCGGCCAGGGGATGGGGGTGGTGCAAGTGCAGAATGTCGGCGCGGCGGCGGGCGGCCGTGAGATAGCCCGGCGCGATCTCCTCCGAGCCCAGGGCGCCGAATGAAAACACCCGCGTGACCGTCGACCGCTGGCGCCCGGCCACCCCGCCCTGCGCACTGCTCTCGACCGCCACCACCGAGACCTCATGGCCCAGCTGCGCCGCACCCTCGGCGAGATCCTGGACCACTCGTTCCATCCCGCCGGAGCGGGGCCAGTAGTACTTCGCCAGCTGGAGAATGCGCATGTTGGTGCCGCAACTTAGAGAGTCGAGGGTCGAGAGTCGAGGGTCCTTGGTTGCGGGCAGCCGGTCTGAACTGGCGGGCGTCCGGCCCGCCGAAATGGCCTCTTGACCCTCGACCCTCTACCGTTCGACTTGGCGCCAAGGTCCGCCCCCAAACCCTCGACTCCCGCCCCGGCCCCGACCATCTTTCACCTACTCCAGCTTGCGGAATCTCGTGGCACCATCGACCTGCGACGTCGCCCTCTGCTATGGCACCCGGCCCCAGGTCATCAAGGCGAGCGCGATCCGCGCGGAGTTGAGCCGCCGCTGCCAGGTGCTCACCGTGGACACCGGCCAGCATTACGACTACACCCTGCAGGCGGTGCACTACGAGCAGCTGGCCATCGCCCCGCCCGATCTCTTTCTCGAAGTCGGCTCCGGCAGCCACGCCGAACAGACCGCGGCGGTCCTGACGCGAGTGGAAACCGTCCTTGCCGAGCGGCGGCCGCGGGCCGTGGTCGTGATCGGCGGAGCCAATTCGACGCTGGGATCGGCCCTGGCCGCGGCCAAGCTGCGGATTCCGGTCGTCCACGTCGAGGCCGGGCTGAGGACGCGGGATGACGGGCTCCCTGAGGAAGTCAATCGTCGCGCCGTGACTGCCGTGGCCAAGGTGTTGTGTACGCCGAGCGCCAGCGCCACGCGGAGAGTCCGGGCGGAACGGCCCGATGCCATCGTGGTGGAAACGGGAGATGTGGCGTTCGATGTGCTGCTCAAGCAGGCGGGGCATCTCCCTGACCCCGCAGGCCTGCTCCCCGCCGGTGTCGCATCGCCATACGTCTTCGCGACGCTCCACCGGCCTGAACTGACGGACAACCGGGATCTCCTGTTCGAGGTGCTGGTCTCCCTCAACCAGCTCGGGCGCCCGGTCATCATTCCGGTTCACCCGCGGACCTTCGAGACGCTGGAAAACGCGGGGAGCGAGCTGCGTCGCCTCACGTCCCTGCATTTCATGGAAGCGGTCGGCTACCGTGACAGCCTGGCCCTGATCCGGAGTGCGGAGAGCGTGGTGACCGATTCGGGCGGCGTCCAGCGCGAAGCCTACTGGTTCGGGGTCCCGTGCGTGACCGTGCGGAGCGAGACCGAGTGGGAGGAACTGGTCGCCTGCGGCGCGAACCGGCTGGTCCCTCCAGCCGAGTCGGAGCGATTGCCCCGGGTGGTCACGGAGCAGCTGCAGCGCTGGGGTGGAAGTGAACGCTGGACCAATGACGCCTATGGTACCGGCCATGCCGCCCGTTCGGTCGCGGCGGCCGCAACCGGTTTAGTGGCCGGAGCAGCGGCAGCCGACGGAGACTGATGCGAGCAATCCTGGTATCACACGCCTACATCGACCCCGCCGCGAGAGGCAAACTGCGCGCCCTCGCCGGACTCGGCCTTTCTGTCGCGGTGGCCGTGCCGGAGCGCTGGATTCCACGGGAAGCCGCCGCCGCGCTCAAGGCAGAGTGGGGAACTGACGCCGGGGTCCGTATTGCGCCGATCCCGATCCGGGGCCAGGGACCGGGACAGCCGGGCGTCTGGCGCCGCGGTCCGCTCAAGCGGCTGTTCACCGATTTCCGCCCCGATGTGATCCAGATCGAAGAGGAGCCCTGGACGCCGATCGCGACGACGGTGACGGGGCTCGCGCATTCGCTCAAGGTGCGGACCGCGTTGTTCGGCGCCGCCAGTCTCCCGGAACGACTCTCCCCCCTGGCGCAGTGGCGCCGCCGCCGGACCCTGGGGCGAGTCCATGGGTTGCTCGGCGCCAACCGTGGCGCCGTCGCGCAGCTCACCCGCTTCCGCGAAGGCATACCGGCGGCAGTCATGCCGCAGACTGGAACCACTCCGCCGCTCGACCTCAGCCGAGACAGGAGCGATACCCTCTCGATCGGGTTCGTCGGGAGGCTGGTGCCGGAGAAGGGACTCGACCTCCTGTTCCGCGCCTGCGTCAAGCTGGCGGGTCGCTGGCACCTGACCGTCGTCGGCAGCGGTCCGGCGCAGGAGGAACTCGAGGCGCTGGCCGAAAAGCTGGGAATCGCGGCCAGGATCTCGTGGATGGGGGCCCTGCCGCTGAGCGAACTCGCCGCCCTCTGGCCCCGGCTCGACTGCCTCGTCATCCCGTCGCGGACCACGTCGAGGTGGGTCGAGACCTTTCACCTGCCGCTCATCCAGGCGATGGGACACGGAGTCACGATCGTGGGAGCGGACTCGGGGGCCCTCCCCGAGTTGATCGATACCGCAGGGCTGGTTGTCCCCGAAAATGACGTCCCCGCCCTGACCGCGGCACTCCAGCACCTCAACGACAGCCCGCGAGAACGGGAGCGGTTTGGCCGGGAAGGGCGGCTGAGGGTGATTTCGGAGTACACCGACGACGCGGTGGCCCGCCGGACCCTGGAGTTCTGGGAGCGGCTGCTCCGACGCGCAACCGCTTGACCTGAGAGGGGTTAGGGCGCATCTTCACGCCCTATGTCTCTACTCAGAAACTGCCCCCCGCGCCGGCTCGGGCCGGTTGCCGCGCAGTTGGTCGTCGGCCTGCTCCTCGCTGCCCCCCTCACGGCCCAGGTGCCGACCGGCCTGCCGGCGAATCTCCCCCCTCCCGGCCAGGCGCAGCAGCTCCTCCAGAACAATCCCGACCTCGCGGCCCAGCTTCGCGCCCGGATTGCGGCCTCGGGGTTGAGTCCGGACCAGATCCGTGCCCGTCTCCGCGCGGCGGGGTATCCGGACAACTTCCTGGATGACTACCTGCAGGGAGCGGACACCACCAGGAAACTGGTGCCGGGAAGCACGACGCTCGAGGCAGTCAAAAACCTGGGGATCGTCAGTGGTGTCACTCTGGATTCGCTGCGCGGACTCACCGATTCCACCCGCGCGGCCATGGACAGCCTTCGGGCCGACAGCCTGAGGAAGCTTGGACAAGGCCTGCGGGTCTTCGGCCTCGACATCTTCCGCAGCTCCAACTCCCTCTTCGACGCCAATCTCGGCGGACCGGTCGACGACAATTACCGCTTGGGCCCCGGCGACGAGCTCGTCCTGGTCCTCACGGGCGATGTGGAGCAGGCCTACACCCTTGATGTGACACGGGAAGGCTTCATCGTCATTCCGTCGGTGGGCCAGCTGTCGGTGGCCAACCTGACCCTCGCCCAGTTGCGGGAACTGCTGTATACCCGCCTAGGCAAGGCCTACAGCGGCGTGAAACGCGGCGCCGGGGCCACGACAAAGTTCGACGTTTCCCTCTCCCGGCTGCGAACCAATCAGATCTATGTCGTTGGCGAGGTCGCCCGCCCCGGCTCCTACCAGGTCGCCAGTTCAGGAACGGTACTCTCGGCGCTCTATGCGGCTGGGGGCCCGACCGAGCGTGGCAGTTTCCGGCGCATCGATATTCGCCGGGGCGGCAAGCTGGTCGACTCGCTGGACCTGTACGACTACCTGCTCCGGGGTGATAACACCCACGACGTCCGGCTGCAGACCGGCGACGTCGTGTTCGTGCCGGTACACGGTGCCCAGGTCAAGGCAACTGGCGAAATCCTGAGGCCCGCCATTTACGAGCTGAAACCGGGACAGACCCTCCGGGACCTGATCACCGCGGCGGGTGGATTTACCCCGCAGGCGCTGCGGCGGCGGGTCCAGATTGTCCGGGTGCTGCCACCGGAACGGCGGCTTCCGGGTGGGCGGGACCGGGTGGTCGTGGATCTGGCCTCGGATCAATTCGATGATGGGGTGGGGCCGGCCTTCCCGATGGAGCCCGGCGACTCGGTCAGAGTGTTCACGATCGCTGATCGCCAACGGCAGGCGGTCCGGGTGCTGGGCAACGTGTGGGTGCCCGGTGTGGTCGGCTACGCGCCCGGGATGAAGCTGAGTGAGGCCATCCATCTGTCCGGCGGCCCTCGTCCCGACGTCTACCTGGGAAGCATCCTCATCAGCCGCCTGCGGACCGACTCGACGCGCATGCAGCTCCGCTCGGCGTTCCGCGATTCGACCGGCGCCGTGACCGAGGATCTGCCGCTGCAGGAAGATGACGAGATCACCGTGTTCAGCCGGACCAATTTCCGCCCCGTGCGGTGGGTGGCGGTGACCGGAGCGGTCATCTCGCCCGGCCAGGTCCCCTACCATGAGGGGATGACCCTCCGGGATGCGGTGCTGACCGCCGGCGGACTCAGCGAGGACGCGCTGCTCAACGAGGCCGAAATCGCCCGGCTGCCCGCGGATCGGACCGGCGGGATTCTCGCCACCACGATGCGGGTGCCGCTGGACAGCTCCTACCTCGGCGATCGCGCGCCCAACGGCCACTACGACGGCCCCCCTGGAGTCGGTGCGCCCGCCGGCGGTGCGCCCGAGACGGTCCTGCTCCCGTATGACAACGTACTGATTCTGCGCCAGCCCGAGTGGGAGCTGCAGCGGACCGTGAGCATCAGCGGCCAGGTCAAGTACCCGGGGCGTTACTCACTGCTCAGCAAGAGTGAGCGGCTGACCGACCTGCTCAAGCGGGCCGGCGGCCTCACCAGTAACGCCTACCCCGATGCGATCCAGTTCCATCGCAGTGCCGCCAAGGCAGGCCGGGTCGGCATCGACCTCCCGACAGTGCTCAAGGACTCCACGTTTCGGGACAATCTGATCCTGATCGGAGGGGATTCGATCATCATCCCCGAGTTCGATCCGATCGTGTACGTAAGCGGCGCCGTCAACGCGCCGGTGGCGGTCAGCTACGTGCCCGGGAAGGACGTGGACTACTACGTCCGGGCCGCCGGCGGGTATGCCTTGGAGGGCGACAAGGGCCGGACCTATACCACCCAGCCGAGCGGGAAGGTCCAGAGCGTGAAACGACGGTTCCTGATCGCGGACTATCGGCCCAAGCCCCTGGCCGGGGCCAAGGTCTACGTACCGGTCAAGCCTCCGGCGGACAAGGCCGCGGTGATTGCTACCATCGGGAGCGTCGCCCAGATCCTGGCGAGCATCGTGGCGATCATTGCGATTGCGGTGAAGTAGGACGGGCAGACCCTAAAGGACTTCCTCGCTTCGCTCGGTCGCGGGCAGACGCGCAGGCGGGCAGGCGGGCAGGCGGGCAGGCGGGCAGGCGGGCAGGCGGGCAGGCGGGCCGAACTTACTCTGATACTTCATCCCGAGCACAGCGAGGGACCTGCGACGGGCCGGCAGACCAGACTTGTGGGTGATAGGCTCCGGACAATGAAGCTCCTGCCACTGACCGCCAGACCCCCTGCCCGATCCTACGCTGTTGCGTCCCCGCTCCGCGGGGTCGGGTCGCTGAGGCGGGCAGGCATGCCGGCACGGGACGGGTCGAAATCGGGAACGAGGTTTCGAAGCTGGGCCCGGAGGTCCTCATCGGACCAGCCTTCCGCCGCGGCTTCGATGATCTGGTCGATTCGCTCGTTCACCCCGTCAGCCAGCGAGGCGTTTCGTGCCTTGAGCACCTTCGGGTGTTCGGTCGGCGAGGCGTTCTCCGCCGAGAAGAACATCTCCTCGTACAGTTTTTCGCCCGGGCGGCTGCCCGTGAACCGGATCTCGATGTCCGTGCCGACCTCGTGCCCCGAGAGGCGGATCAGGTCCGCCGCCAGGTCCGCCACCTTGATCGGCTCGCCCATGTCCAGGACGAACACCTCACCACCCTTGCCCAGCGCGCCCGCCTGCATGACCAGCTGCACCGACTCGGGGATGGTCATGAAATAGCGGCGCATTTCAGGGTGCGTGACCGTGACCGGACCGCCATCGGCGATCTGCTGCAGGAACGTCGGCACCACGCTGCCTCGCGACCCCAGCACATTGCCGAACCGCACCGAGACAAAGTTCTTCCCCTCCCGCTCCGCCACCGACTGGACGATCTGCTCCGCCACCCGCTTGGTCGCGCCCATGATATTGGTCGGCCGCACCGCCTTGTCCGTCGAAATCAGGACCAGGTGCTCGACCCGCCCGGCTGCCGCCAGCTCCACCACGTTGCGGGTGCCCATCACGTTGTTGGTGATCGCCTCGGCCACATTGGCTTCCATCAGGGGCACGTGCTTGTGCGCCGCCGCATGGAACACCGTATAGGGATCGTATTTCTTGAAGATGGCGGCGAGTCGCTCGCGATCCCGCACGTCGACAATGACGGTGGAGAGCTGGAGGGCGGGGAACCGGGCCGAGAGCTCCTGGTGGATGGCAAAGATCGAGTTTTCGCCATGGCCCAGCAGCACAAGGCGCGCGGGGTCGAGGCGGGCAATCTGGCGGCACAGTTCGCTCCCGATCGATCCGCCCGCCCCGGTGATCAGCACCGTCTCGCCAGTCGCGAGCCCCCGCACGCCCTCGAGGTCGATCTGCACGGCCTCGCGGCGGAGCAGATCCTGGATTTCCACCTTACGGAGCGCGCTGACCTGCATCCGACCCGAGAGGAGGTCATGCAGTCCGGGCATGGTCCGGGCCTGAATCTCGGCATCCACGGCCATTTCGACCACGGACCTGATCACCGGTCCCGGGGCCGATGGCATGGCGATGACGACTTCGCCGACCCGATGCGTCTTGGCGAGCCTGGGAATGTCGGCCAAGGATCCGAGCACCGGCAGGTTGTGCAGCCGGTGACGGTGTTTGGCCTGGTCATCATCGACGAAGCCTACGGGGAGAAGGCCCAGATCCGGATGGCCGATCAGTTCTCGGGCGATCATTCCGCCGGCCGCCCCGGCGCCCACGATGAGCACCCGGGTGCTGGCGACCTGCGAACCCGGCCGCCGGCGCCGCGACAACATCCGGAACATGAGACGGGGCAGCGCCAGGATGCCGGTCGTGAGCAGGGCATCGAGCAGCAGGACGGAGTACGGCACCCTGAGTTCAGTGAGACCGCTGCCCGGTAGCAGGAAGGCACCGATCACTGTGCAGCAGGCGGCGGAGAGCAGGCTGGCCTGCAGGATTTCCTCGAGCTCCAGCACCCCGGCGTGACGCCAGAGTCTTCGGTACAAGCCCAGCCAGAGGAAGATGGAGAGTTTGAGAGGAACGGCGATCAGCAGGTAGTACTTGGCGGTCTCATCGTGCTGCGGGCCCCACGAAAATCCTTCGAATCTCAGTGCATAGGCAATCAGGACCGATGCGACCAGCAACGTCGCATCGAGCAGGAAGAGATATCGGTTTCGGGGCGTCCTGAGGCCTATTGCGAAGGTCGGCATTGAACGGTGAAGTTGGGCCGGAACCCATTATCCGTCAAGGACTTCGGGGGGTGCCGCGATTTCCTACATCGGATGGACCTTTTCTGCGGCAACGTACCAGGCCAGAGCCAGGGCCAATCCTCCGGCCAGGCAAGTCAGTGGGCTTCCTCCCAACGCGAAAAACGCAATCGAAAGTGCAGACAGGGGCAAATTGATCGTGAGGATCAGCAGGCTGACTCTGGCATGACTCCACCCCGCCTGCGTCAGTCGCTGATAGGCGTGGGAGCGGTGGGCCTGTACGAGATTCTCGCCACGAGACCAGCGACGAAGGAGTGTGATTGTGGCATCCACCACAAACACCATTGCCGCAACCCCCCAGAGGATGGTCGGTGGTCCACCGTTGTTTTCCGACCAAATCGCCAGCACTGCAAGGGAGAAGCCGAGGAAATTGCTCCCCACGTCACCGAGGAATATCCGGGCGGGCATCCAGTTCCAACGCAGGAACGCCAGCGCTGACGCGGCCAGCGCGGCCGCCAAGGCGCTTGCACCCGAGTCGCCGCGCATCCCCAAGAGGATTGTCCCGCAGGTGGCAACCGTAACGGCCTCCACCGCCGCCAAGCCGTCGATCCCGTCCATGAAGTTGAAAAGGTTGACTGCCCAAACGATCCCCACAACGGCCAGCACCGCACCTGGAAGTCCGAGCGCCAGTGGAGCACTCCCAGCCGTCAATTGCGGATACCCCCCGAGCCAAGCCACCGCCCAGATCGCGGCGACGAACTGAACCAGAGCGCGGAATCCGGCCGGGACCCCTTGGCGATCGTCCCGCCACCCAACCCAGGCCACAAGCAGGCCGCCACCACCAAGGCCAGCGCCCAGACCAACAGGAACAATTCCGCCAACTACTCCAACGACTAGCGCAGTCAGGACCCCCGCGACGATGGCCAGACCACCCCCGCGCGGTGTCGGTCGCGCGTGCGAACTTCGGTCGGTGGGGAAATCGATGATTGCTCGGCGCTGCGCAAAGGCCAGGACCTGGCCGGTGAGGGTCAATGTCAGACCCCCCGACAGCAACGGGATTGCCGCCCAGGCCCATCCCTCATTGAATCTCATGCCCGGAGGAGGGTTTGACGGAGACCGGTTTCCAATGAGTGTGGCGGCTGCCAATCGAGGGAACTGCACACCCCTGAAATATCCACGGCCAATGAGCCGAGCAGCCGATCCAGGGCATAGCTATCCAGCCCGACAGATCGGCGCAGGAGAGCGGCCGTCCAGTCACCAACTCGCGCCGCCCCCCGCAGCAATTCGGGGGGGACACTGAACAGGCGAACCGGTCGACCTGCCGCGCGACCGATCAGCCGCAGCAGCTCGCTGGTTGAGACCACCTCGCGGTCGGCAACCGCGAAGACGCGGCGGCTGGCCTGAGGCGAGTCAAGCACACGCGCGATCACATCGACCAGGTTTTCCACGTAGAGGAAACTCCGATAGTTGGGAATCGCATCGAGCGGCAGGGGGATCCCGAGACTGACCAGCCGGAACAAACGGGCCATGTTTCCCGGATTTCCAGGGCCGTAAACGAGGGCGGGTCGGAGTGCGCACCAATCGGCGACAGTGGCCCGCAGCACCTCGGCTACCGCCAATTCCGCCCGGTATTTGCTCCAGCCGTAAGCGGAATCAGGGGCCGGAACCGAATGTTCTGAGACCGGGAACTGGGATTGCGAGCCGGTAACCGCGATCGAGCTGAGCAGGATCAGGCGCCGGACCGTGGGGCTAGCAGCAACCTGCTCGGCCAGCCGCGCCGTGCCCTCGCCGTTGACCAGCTGATACTCCTCCGCCTGAGCGGCTGCCGGCCCGATGCGATGGGCGACCGCAGCCAAATGAACCACCACACTGACGTCCTCGAGACTCGGCTTCCAGTCCGTATGGGGGCCAACCTCACCCAAATGGATCAATTCGACTCCGCCGGCCTGGCCGGCCCCGTCCTTCCCCCTCACTCCTGCCCTGACGGCGTAGCCGAGCTGGGACAGTCTTTGAACGAGGTGCCGCCCGATAAACCCGTTCGCACCCGTCACAAGCACACGCATGCTCATCTGGAATCGCGGGATCGCGAGGCCGCTGCCTCCTTTAGCACCGAGTGCATCGAAGCGGCCAGTGCATCGCGACCAAACTTGCGCTCGGCGAGACTCCGGGCCTGACGACCCATTTCGTCCCGCAAACCTGGGTCATCGACCAGCCGCTCGATTTGGTCGGCCAGTGCGGAAGCATCACCGGGATCGACGCTGATTCCGCAGTGTTCAGCGCTGAGCATGTCCCGAATCCATCCTCGGGTTGTCTGAATGACCGGCACGCCAGCGGCTAACGCATCAAACAGCTTGTTGGGAGAGACCGTCCCCATCACCGGGACGTCGCGAAAAGTGACTAGGGCGCAGCTGGCGCGGCTCAGCCAATCGGCCACCTCCCGCTTCGGCCGGAGGCCAAGGAAGGCCACATTCTTGAGCGGGCGCGCCCGAAGCTCCAGACTCGGCCGTTCTTTACCGTCTCCCAACAGGACGAGGCGGATGGTGGAGCGGCCCCTTCGCTGGAGAATTTCCGCAGCTGCTATGATTTGGCTGCAGTCATCCATCAGGCCAAGCGTACCTGCGTAGACCACCAGTCCAGGAACTCGAACGGCAGTTCTCCCCCCCAGAGTCTGAGGGCCGAACATGTCGAGATCTGCTGCATTGGGAACGACCGACACCGGCCGGCCCGGCTCAGAGGCCCGAATCGATTCGGCCATCCCCTCGGAGAGCGCCACGATCCGGTCTGCAGCCCCGTAACACTGGGCCTCGAACCAGCGCGCGAGCCCGACGAACAATGAATTACGAAGGACTCCCAACTGGACCGCCCCTTCCGGCCAGAGGTCCCGGACCTCGAACACCATTGGGATGCGTCGGACATATCGCGCCACCAGCCCCGGAAGTCCCACGGTGATCGGTCCAGACGACGCGAGGATTACATCGGCCCGAAGCGTCAGCGCGTACCAACTGGCGAACCAGGCATACACCAGGAAGGTCGCCAGGCGGGCAATCGTACCGTGCTTGTTGGATAGGCGGAGGTTGATCGCCCGGACCTCAATGCCGTCGATCATCTGAGTCGACAGCCACCGGTCGGGCCTCAAGTCGGATTTGTCATAGACACTCGTAATGACAACGACTTCGTCGCCCCTGGCGACCCAGCGCCGGCTGAACTCATAACATCGGGTGCTCCAGGATCCGGCCGGGGTGGTGAAATACTGATAGAAGTAGAGAATTCGCATGGGGATAGGGCAATCTTAACCCTCCCAGCGGCTGGCGAAAGTCTGGCGTCACGCGACCGAGGCCGGACCCGTACTGCAGCAACTCGGATTTGCATTCGGGAAAACTAGAACCGCCCCGGGGCGGAGTTCGCTTCCCCGGGATGGAAAAAACGCAGGTGGCCAGTGGCGTCGTTCTGAATTCAGCGCTGCGCAGTGCGGCAGGTCACTGTGCTCTCCTAGGAGATACTCTCCGATGAGTTGGGTGAGCAGGGGGCAGAAACGCTGACGCCCGCCCTTCCAGACGAATGGGGCATCACTGGAGGTCCAAACACGTCGCCGAAAGGCGGTCGCTGTGATCGAAGTGTCTCCAGCAAGAGCAAACAGGCGGGCCGCAAACTCTGAGACGCCGGGTTGAGCAAAACAAAGGAGTTCCCAGCCCGACGCCGCTCCGCGTGAAAGTCAGTACCTAGTCGGATCGCCATTGTCGCAGACGGCCGAAGGGGCGTCGGTATGGTCGCCCTTTCCGTTGTAACCCACTCGATACCAACCATCCCCTCCGTTGAAGAAGTTGAGAATTATTGGACCTCGTTGCCCCCGCTGGTATACAACGTAGAAGTACTGGTTGGCCACTTGGGCGAGTGCCACGGAGCCCGGGAAGGTCAGGCCGAGGGCGGGCCGTGCGCCAAGAATGGCAACGGTGAGGGGAGTACCGGTCGGAAGAATGGCATCGCCGCGGAGCCTGGCCGCCCTGCCCGACGCCTGGACAGCGAAGGCGGCGAATGCCTGCAAACGGCCTGGGCTCCCATCCGATTGCTGTACGGGACGGTACACCAGTGTACCGTGTAGTTGTCCGCGGACGTTCGACACCAGCCACTCGGCTCCGGCGACTCTGCGGCGCGCACACTGGTCACCAGACGCACTTCGTGCCCCGCCGCGGCGAACCGACGTGCCATCTCGGCAGAGCGTGTGCTGCCAGCCATCTGGTCGGTGTTGTAGTACTGGTGGAGATAGATGATCCGCATCAGCACGGTAAGCTCCCCGCCTCACTAACCTGATGGGGTAGAGGCCTCGGCACCGCGTGAACCGGTATCAGTGGAGTTCTCCGCCAACCGGATAACAGGCCGCGAGCTCGACCAGGAGTTGCTGAAACCCGTTGCCGGCCCAATTGCTCACCGGTCCGCCCCCCGGAGAAGCCGTGCGGCGCCGATTGTACAGCATCATAACATCCTCTGCGAGAGGAAACTGCCTCGCCAGTCCCTGGTAGAGTTGCTGACTCCTTGCGGTCCCCAGAAAACCCCACCATCCGAGGGTAAGGCTGCCGGAGAGCCCGTACGGTCCTTTGCCCTGCGCTCCGGCCCCGGTCGCAGTCCACCGGTACAGCCCGTTGGTCCCATCCATGTAGTTGTTGGTACGAAAGGCGGGAAAGGTGTCACCGGGCGGTATCAGAACCCGTCCAAAGAACTGGGTTCCGAGGCCGGTGAGCATCCGGTCATAGAATAGTTTCCGCTCACTGTTGCCTTCGGACGCGGCGGCGAGAGATCGCAGCCAGCAGGCCCACCGGAACGCGTGTGATGCGTCTTCGGTCTGGTGGGCTCGTGCCTTCGGCGCGGTGGCATTGACGTCGGTCGTGCCAGCATAGGTAAAATCCTGATAACCGTCCCACCACCCGGCCTGAAACAGCCACCCGCCATCCGATTGCCATTCCACTCGGGCCTTGTAAACCGCCCAGCCGGCATCAACAATTTCCGTAAGCCACCGGGGTCCCGAGTTCTCGTGCATTAACTTGCGGTAGGTGACGAGATCGGCGGCTGCCGCGAACGTCATCCGGTCGCGGTCGTCGATAATCCGGAGAAACCGGGGGCCGCGAACCGTGTCGTTCAACTTCCACCTGATGGCGGCGGAGAGACCGCCCGCGATTCGGTGACCCTGCTCGGACTGTTCCTCCCGGTTCCAGGTGTAGTCAAGCTCGGCGAGGACGCTGGACTCGAGACCGGACGGAATGAGACCTGGTCGTCCGTAGCGGGCAGCCTCAACGAGAAATTCACTGGCCAGATAGAGATAGTGGGCACGCCCCAGTCGATCGGCCATCGCCACGGGTGGCTCATCTCCGCGTGCCGCATACGAGGCAAACTGGGCCGCGAAGTCAGCCTGCCACTCCGAATCGGTAAGGAAGAATGCCGCGTGAAGCGGCATCATGAGGAAATGGCCCGCGTCGTACGCCGCGCCTGCTGTCCAGAGGGGAGTAGCCAGATACGGGCGAACGACTCTCTGCCAGACTTCCTCCTGGCCAGGGGTAGGACAGTCCGGCGCGCGCGGTCGACAGAGAGAAGGATTCGAGGGCCCGGGTACTCCAAGCATGAGAACCAGCGCAACGGCGATCATACCTTTTTCCCCGGGGCCAGCTTGCGCCAGGTACTACGGACGGGTGAGATGGCCCTTTCCAGGTCGCCTCGGGTATCGGCCCAGAGCACGCGGAAGTCCATCGAGACGTCGGGCTCGAGTTGCTGCTCACGGCTGAATACCACTGACAGGGCCGCGGCCACCGAGCCAACGAGGACCCCGAGGGTGCCGGCCAGCAGCCATTTGAGCGCCAGCCGACGGCGGTCGGGGAGCGCGGGGATGGCGGGGGCGTTTACCACTGTGATCTCCGGAGTGTTGCGCAACTCCTGAATGCGGGCCTGCTCGGCGCTTTGCATCAGGGTAATCACCACCTGCTGATTGAAATCCACCTGCCGCTGAAGGCGTCCCTGTTCCAGGGCCAGCATCGGCGAGTTGGCATAATTCCGATTCTGCTCCAGGAACCGCCGCATCCGTTCTTCGGAGAACGACAGCGAGTCGCGCGCCACCGCCAGCCGACCCTCCACGAACTGGCGCTCGGTGCCCGCCCGGGTGCTGCGGCTGCCCGAGTTGAATTCGTTCAGAAGTTCCAGCGTCCGCTGGGCGACCTTGTACGAAAGCTCCGGCCACCGTGTCCGGACTGTCACCGTGATCAGGGAGGTTTGCACCTCCGGGATCACGGTCAGGATCTTCGACAGTTTGGCGATTGCCAGCTCGACACGCTCCCCGTCAGGGCGCCCGGTCTCGGTCTCTTGCCAGTCCACCAGTGTTTGGCGTACTACGCTATCGGGCCTGCCGTTGGCCGCTGGCCGCACCGTGACCGAAAATGTCGAGGTGACCAGCGCCTCCTGAAAACTCCGCAGCCCCATCAGCTCCCCGTAGAACTGGGGCGATTGATCCGGCGAACCGGAAGCCAGCGAAATGCCGAACTGCGCGGCTACGCCCGCCACGCCGCTCAGCGCGCTCTGGTCGGCCTGGGGCATGAACACGAGCGTTGATGAGTACTGGGGACCGACGTAGATGGTGTAACCGGTGACGAGCAGAATGAGGCAGAGCGCAAGTCCTGCGATGGCGCGACGGTACCTCAGCGCAGCGTTGAGAAAGAGGAGCGGGGATACGGTTTGTCGAGTGTCTAGTTCGGCGCCAGAATCGGCCATCAGTCCCCCCCAGAAGCAACGCCACCGAGGAGCCGCCGGTAGAACTCCACCAGCACGGCCGCCTCGGCACTCCAGTGATAACGGGAGCGTACTGCTGCGGCACCACGGCGCCCCATCTGTTCCGATTCCTCGGGGTGGCTTAACAGCCACGTCATGGCCGTTCCCACAGCGGCGGCATCGGTCGGATCCACGAGGATGCCGCAGCGGGATTCATCAACGATCTCCCGCCACGCGGGAAAGTCCGATACCACAACGGGGATCCCGGCAGCCATGTACTCGAACAGTTTGACGGGGAGACTCTCGAGGTAACTGCGGGTCGGGAGAAGGGTGACCATCCCCACCCGGGCCCGCCTGAGCAGCTCCCGAACCTCGGCCCGGGTGCGCCGGCCCAGGATGCGAACCGGGCTTTGACCCGCTCGCTCCTCAAGCTCGCGCGCCATTTCGGCGGGCGCGCAGGGACCGGCCACGACGAGTTCCGCGTCCAGGGCGCGCGGCACCTGGCGAAATCCTTCCACTATCTCGAAGGCGCCGCGCGTCCGCGTGACTGCCCCAATATACAACACCTCGCGGGCCCGGTTCGCAAAGGGAACGGTGGCCATCGCCTCCAATTCATCCACTCGCGGGTAGTTCCGCACTACCACCATCCGGTTCCCGGAAAATCGGGCGCCGATCGTGGGAGTCGCTGCGACAATTCCGGACAGCGCCCATCCGGCCACTCGCTCCATTGCCTCCGCCATGAACCCTACCAGCGGCCGCAGCCAAACGGGCAGCCAACTCTTGTCCATGATCTGTCGCGGCACATCCTCATGGGCATCGTACACCACCCTGCGGCCCAGGAGGCGGAGCAGCAGGCCCAGAGGCAGGAGCTCCGGATCGTGCAGATGATACAAATCGGCGCCACGCCGAAGCGCCGTCACCGCAATGGCAGGAATGGTGATCAGCCATCGGCCCAGCCGGCCCCGACGGCGAAGCGTTGTCACGGAAACGCCGCCGTCCCCAGGGGGAAGAGCCCCTATCCCGATCAAGCTCACCTGGAATCCCGCTTCGGCGAGGGAGCGGCACTCCTTGACGAATATCCGGGTATCGCCAGCCTCGTGCACCGAAGTGAGATGCAGGACTCGACAGGTCCTCATGCTCGAGTCGACTCAGAAGCCGCAACCGGCCTTGAGGGTAGAAGCAACGCTAGGCAGAGCGTCAGTCCCAGACCGTGGGTCAGCAGCACCGTCTGAAATGCCGAGTTGGTCAGCATGAATGCCGGGAAACCCAGCATCAGACACGTCATGGAGGGGGATCGGCCACGGGCAAGACTGTCGAAGAGCCACAGCACCGCTCCGAACAGGACGGCAAACACGATAATTCCCGTCAGGCCGAAATTGGCAAAGGCGTCGCCCCAGATGTTTACGTTCGCGGCGATCGTGGAATCGCCGAAGTAAACGGAGCCGATGACGTACGCCGGAGCCGCATCGTACTGATAACCTGCCAGTGGGCGCAGGACGCTTGACCCCATCAGAATCAGGGGATGCCCCGAATAGAATTCGTAGAATTCGCCCGTAAGGAGTCCAGGCGTGACGAGAGCCCGCCGGATGAAGAGGCTGGCGAGCGTGAGTCCTCCACCAAACATATCGGCGATGATCGACAGCAGCACAATTCCGGTGAGCGACGCCGCGATGAAGAGTCCCATCCGTCGCCCCCCCGGCCGATAGATCACCCAGAGCGCCGCGATGAAAAAGCCGGACAGCGCCACGCTTTTCGAGGCAGAGATCGAGAACACCAGCGCCTCGCCCAGCATCCCGACAATTATCACCCACCAGCGCCGGTTGACGAGGCCATCGACGATCAGCAGCGGCATGATCGTACTCCCGAACCAGGCGACCGCGTAGCCCGTTATCGGATTGGCGTGGGTCAGCGTCTCGCGGTATTCCGAGCGCACACCATAGACTTCCGACAGCGACGGCAGATGGAGCGAAACTCCGAACGTCATCGCAATCGGGACGAGCAGCACCAGCCCCAGGCCAACCAGGAGCAGGCGAAACGCCCCCGGAGAGATGCGCGGCACGGAGAGGGCGAGCGCCGGGAGCGAGCCGAAGCCCTGCATAATCATCAGGGCGAGCAGAACGGCGGTGACGAGCGGCCAGACCGTGCGCTGCGGGGCGGTGAAATTGTAGAGCGGGATGCAGGTGACTGGCAGGTAAACCACGAGGTACTGGAACCAAAGCGGCAGCCGCGAAGGACGGTCCACGTCCATCGGAAGCCAGAAAAGCGGGAGCAACGCGAATAGCCAGGAAAGGGACTCCTGGAACAACCCCGGATCGACATACCGCAATCCCGTGTAACCGAACTCCGGAGCCAATCGCGCGATGTAGGCCCACTTGACCAGCGCGAGGTAGGCGACGATCACGCCGGCCGCCAGGAGGCGGTCGGTGACACGGAGCGCTGGGGCGCCGCGATTCATCGGCCCGGGGGGTCCATCCCCGCGATGTTCATCCGATGGCCCGGTCGACATCGGCGTACAGTTCCGGCGCCTCGCGGTAGAGCATGCGGAGCAGCACTCCGAAGTAAATTAAGTATGTCGCCGCCTGCGACCAGCTCAGCACCCACACCGTCTGCAGCAGAGTCCAGCCGGCGCGCTGTGCCAGCCAGATCACCAGTCCCACGGCGGCGAGACTGATTCCGTCGTAGATCAGCTTGAACACCTGGCCTCGATACACCACCACGACCCTGCTCAACGGACTGACCACGAACATCGCCAGACTCCAGGGGATCATGGCAACCAGCAATTGCCCGGTTGGCGCCCAGCGGCTCCCCATGATGAAGGTTAGCAACCGAGGCGCGAAGAAAATACCGAGAACGCTCGGGATGCCCCCCACAACCAGCAAGAACAGCGTCGTGCGCCAGAAGAGCGTCCGAGCCGCCTCCGTGGATTCCCGTGCGCGCTGCGCAAGCCTGGCGTGAAACACATCGGCAACGTTCCGGCTGATCAATCCGAGGGGAAGCTGCATCGCTCGCTGCACCAGGGCGAAATACCCTGCTGAGGTCGCACCGAATAAGCCCGCGATCAGCGGCAGTGGAAGGAGGGTGCCCGCGGTATCAATCAGGGCCGACGGCATGCCCGCCGCGGGGCTTTCCGGATAACGCCGGAACGCCCGCCCGATATCGCCAGGGGCAAGCGCGGACAGCGCCTTGCGCAAGGCCACGCCGTTGGATCGAATCAGGGTCCCAAGCCCCGCACATCTGCCGACTACCTCCCCTGCCACCAGCCCGACCCAGCCGCCTTGCAGCGGGAACAGGCAGACCGGGGCGGCGGCGCGCGCGACATTCTGCCACACCGTGACCCGGGCTATCTCCGGGAACATCTGCGCGCGCATGAGCCAGTAGCGGAGGGTGAAGGCCAGCTGGGTAACCACGAGGGCGGGAAACATCCAGAGCGCGGCCGACATCGGCAGAACCTCGAATCCGAGCAGCTTCGCGTGAATCAGCCAAGCGAGGACACCACTGGCCATCAGCGAGAGGGGCCCGGTTACCCAGCACACGCCAGCCAGGAGGGCTGCGCTCTCGGCTTCCGTTGCTGCCGCGACGATCATGATGTCATAGCGGAGGCCGGTCACCACGCCGGCCGTCCCCAGGTACGCCAGGAAGGTGCCGAGGCGGCCAAGATCGGCCGGAAGATACAGACGCCCGATGAGGGGCAAGGTCGTCAGGATCGCGATGTGGCCGATCGCGGTACTTCCGACCATGAGGATCAGGCTCTTGCCGGCCCGCCCCCGGAGTCCCCGAGCCGCCTGGGCAGACCAGTCGACCAGCCTGCGGCCAGAGAACCTCAGCAGGATCCAGACTCCGGCACGTGCTCAACCGTGGCAATCATGCAGCGACCGCGTCGAAACCCTCAACCCCGAAGACCGACTCCCATCGGGCGAGATTGAACCGGCGCCAGAGCGCCCCCTGATCGAGGCCGGTGGCCGTCGCGGCCCCCTCGGCCGCCAAAAGCGGCGAGCCCTGGATCTCCGCGTCCATCCGAGGACGTATCGAGGCAACCCATGTTGCGGTCGGGGCTTCGAATCCGAATTTGTTGGTGCGCCAGACGATTTCCGCCGGCAGATGCGAGGCGACCGCCCGACGCAACGGGTATTTGGGAAATCCACCAGTCATCCGCAGATCCTCAGGCACTCCCAATGCGGTTTCCACCACGTTGAAGTCCAGAAATGGCAGGCGAGTTTCGATCGAGAAGCGCATGGAATTCCGGTCTTCGTAGCGCAGCAGTCTTGGCAGGCTCCGGAGCGTGATTTCCCTGATGAGGAAATCGGTGAACGGCAAACGGCCGTAGATCGCCTGCTTGCCTGCATCCGCACGCTGGGCGTTGCCCAGCCCGCGTCGCCGGAACCCGCCGAGCACCCGGCGTACCCGTGGTCCGCCGAGCGCGTAAACCGCCCGCGATAGCGCCTCCACACGATGGACCTTGAAACCGCGAAGATTCGCCACGGCGCGCGCGGCAGCAAGGATCCTTCCGCGGGCCAGCAGCGAGGCGATATACTCGCCGGAGTACCCCTCGTAGCCACCGAAGATTTCGTCACTACCCTGGCCGTCGAGCAGGACCGGACAATCCGCTGCCCGGGCCGCTCGCATGACGAAATACTGCATGAAGACGGACGGCGACCCGAACGGCTCCTCCTGCGTTCGGACCACATCGTCGAGCACGGCCTGGAAGTCTGCCGCCTCGGGTCGGACGATCTGCCAATCGAGACCGGCCGCCTCGGCGACGAGGCTCGCGTACCGCGTCTCATCCATCGACGGCTCCGTCGACTGCCCCGTGATCGCGAAGAAGGGCCGCCCATTGGATTCACGGTAGCGCTGGCCGGCAAGCGCGGCCAAACTCGAACTGTCGAGCCCGCCACTCAGACAGGTGCCAACCCGCACGTCGGATCGGAGCCGCAACTGGATCGAGCGCTCCAGTTCCTGACGGAGGAGGTCGCAATACTGGTCCGGCGGCAACTGCTCGAGACCGCTCCTGGGCCTGGCGGTGTAGTACCTGTTGATCCGGACTTCCCCGGTCGCCAGCCTGACGCTGAGATTATGACCGGCGCCAAGTCGAAGCACCCCTGCAAAGAAGGTCTCGTCTTCATGACCGTCGAGGCCGAGCCACACGTAGTCGGCAACGATGCGGCGATTCGCCATCCTCTTCGGCAGGAGAGGAAGCAGCTGCCGGATCTCGGAACTGAAGGCGAACTGGAGTGCCGAGATTGCGTAATGAAAAGGTTTGACGCCGAACCGGTCGCGACTGCAGAAAAGCACCTGCTGCTTGCGATCAAGCAGTGCGAACGCCCACATGCCATTGAATCGCTGGACGCACGACTCGCCCCAATGATCGTAAGCGGCCAGGATGACTTCGCTGTCGGCCCGGGAAGTGAACCGATAGCCGGCGGCCGCCAGCTCGCTTCTCAGCTCAACATGATTGTAGACCTCACCATTGTAGGTAAGAACGTAACGGTCCAGGTATTCCATGGGCTGATGGCCGGCGGAGCTCAAGTCCACGATGGCAAGACGGCGGTGACCGAGTCCAACTCCGCCTTCGATCCACTGTCCACAATCATCGGGCCCGCGATGCGCGCTGGCCGCGACCATGGCTTGAAGGGTTTGCGGGTCCACTGGACCCCCATCGAATCTGGCGATTCCCGAAATTCCGCACATGCAAGGCTTTCAGCTGGGAGGTTATCGTCCTTTGAGGGAACTTGCGCAACCCCGGCCGGATGCGCGGCCGCCGCCTCCCGCCTTGGCTCCGGACAGATTCTCGAAGGCGAACTCCGCCAGGAGGGGAGTATGCCTGGTCCAGATCGGGGTGCTCAGATGAACTGATCGTTGCAGGTGTAACTATCCAGGTCCCGGGTCCGCGGTCGCGGTGGACGCAGTCGAAGGGGGCGGACGTCCCTGCCCCTTGAACAACGGAAGTCTACACGGGACGAGAGCCTGTGCTCAATGCAAGCGGAGAATTTCCGGGAGACACTGGATCGGAGAGACTTCCCCATCCTGATTGACCGACACCGCGACCGGGAAGCATCGGGCAATCCTGAGCTGTTCAGTTGATGGGCCGCCGTCACATGAAATGCATTGAGGCGCCTGCCCGCCCCATCGTCATCGGCCCCGATCAACGTCACGGAATCCACCCTTGTGAAACTATTCACATACCGCGATAATCTAGCATGGGTCGCCGCCAGACGACGACCTCCCCCGCTGCTTCCCGGCCCGCTGCCCCGTTCCCGTGAGATCGGGCAGGAATCTTGCCCCGGAGGACGCAGCCCCTGATTCCTGCCCCAGAGGAGGAACGGATGTCTGTAAGCTCGCCCGCCAGTGCCCCCGTCGTCTACCCTGCTGACGAACTCGCCAACCTGCTGGCTCCGCCGGAAAAGGAGCAGCCGGCGGCCAAGCTCCGCCGTCTGCTGCATGAGGCCAGAGACGCCGGTTCGTACATCCATTCCGCCGGCGCCTACGACGCCTACACAGCGGCCCTCATGACCCGGATCGGGTTCAAGGCGCTCTATGGCAGCGGCTGGCAACTCGCGGCCACCAAGAGCATGTACCCCGACATCGGGGTCTACGACTCGCACCAGATGGTCCAGCTCTGCCACGAGCTGTGGAAAGGCATCGAGGGGGCCCGCCACACCCACTGGTACGACTCGGGCGGCAAGGACCTGCTCGAAGTCCCCCCGATGTTCGTGGACATGGAAGCGGGCTTCGGCGGTCCCACCCAGACCTTTACCCTGGCCACCGAGCTGATCCGCGCCGGAGCCGCGGGCGTCCACCTCGAGAACCAG
>DATEHG010000217.1:0-31606 GCA_035279705.1 Gemmatimonadales bacterium | reverse complement strand
CGGCCCGCGCCAAGGCCGATGCCGAAGCCCGCGCCCGCGCGGATGCGGAAGCCCGGGCGCGCGGCGATGCCGCCCGGATCCGCACGGCGCTGCTCGAGGCCATCGGCGCGCGGGTCCACTTCGATTACGACAAGGCGGACGTCCGCAGCGACGATGCCGGTAACCTGGACCGCAAGGCGGCCATCCTGGCGGCCAACCCGTCGCTCAAGCTCCGCATTGCCGGGAACGCCGACGAACGCGGTTCGGACGAGTACAATCTCGCGCTCGGCAACCGGCGTGCGGCGGCGGCCAAGCGCTATCTGACCGCCAAGGGCGTGGATGCCGGCCGGCTGGACGTGGTGTCGTACGGCGAAGAGCGCCCGGCCAATCCGGGGCACGACGAGTCGGCCTATGCCGAGAACCGGCGCGACGATTTCGAGATCACCGCCGGCGGCGACAACCTGGTTCAGCCATGAGCCAGCGCGTGACGCCGCGCCTGTGGGCCCTGGGCGCGGCGCTCCTGCTGGCCGGGTGCGCCAGCAAGGGTGATCTCAAGCGGGTCGAAGACCAGCTGGTGATGAGCCGCCAGGACGCTGCCCGGCGGGATTCGGCCAACGCGGCGCGGCTGACCCAGATCATGGAGCTCCAGCGCCAGCTGTACGATTCCATCAGCCAGACGCAGCGGTCCCTGAGCGCGCTGGCGGCGCAGCAGCAGAGTTTCCGGGGGGACGTTTCCAACGACCTGTACAGCGTCCAGCAGCAGCTGGTGCAGGTCCAGGCCCTGACCGGGCAGAGCCAGCAGCGGCTGACCGAGCTCCGCACCCAGCTCGACGCCCGCAGCGAACAGCTGGCCGCCGGGCGCGCCGATGCCGCGGGCGACAGCGCCCGCCCGAGCGGACCATCGGCGGACCAGATGTACGAAGCGTCGCTGGGCCAGCTCCGCAAAGGCAGCCCCGGCACCGCGCGGATGGGGTTCCAGCAGTTCGTGCGCGCCTACCCGCAGGATCCCCGGATGCCGGACGTGCTCTACTTCATAGGCGAGTCGTATGCCGGGGACAACGCCGACTCGGCGGCGGCCTATTACGGCCAGGTCGTGTCGACCTATCCCAGGTCGGCGCGGGCGGCCACTTCGCTCTACAAGCTGGGACTGGGTGCCGAACGGCGCAAAGACCTGGAGGGGGCCCGGGGATTCTATCAGCGAGTGACCAAGGAGTATCCCGCATCGGATGAGGCGGCCCTCGCCAAGGACCGCCTGAAATCGCTGGGCCGCTGACCCGAGGCACGCCAGTTCCATGAGCGGTCCCGGCGGCGAGATGCCGTTCCTCGATCACCTCGAGGAACTGCGCAGCCGCCTGCTCAAATCCCTGCTCGCCATCATCGGCGGCTTTGCGGTGGGCCTCTGGATCGTCCAGAGGCTCAACCTCATCGTCTGGCTCAAGCAGCCGATCGCCCCCTACCTGCAGTACACCGGCGGCAAGCTGATCGTCACCGGGCCCACCGAGTCGGTGGTGATCGTCCTCAAGCTGTCGTTCATCGTGGGCCTCGTGCTGGCCTCGCCGCTCATCATCTTCCAGGCCTGGCTGTTCCTCGCACCGGCGCTGTACACCCGGGAGCGGCGGGCGCTGATTCCGGCGCTGTTCGCGGGGCTCATTCTGTTTCTGATCGGGGCGGCGCTGGGGTGGACGTACGTGGTGCCCCAGGCCCTGAACGTCTTCTTCAGCTTCCAGTCCGACGCGCTGGCGTACGTCATCACCTACAACGAGTACTTCAGCTTCATCATGCAGATCGTGCTGGCGCTGGGCATCTCGTTCGAGCTGCCGCTCGTCATCATCATCCTGGCGGCGCTGGGCCTGGTGACCCCGGCGATGCTCAACCGGTTCCGGCGCTTCTGGATCGTGCTGGCGTGCATCGCGGGAGCGCTGCTCTCGCCGGGGACCGACGTCATCTCGATGATCATGATGACGCTCCCGCTCATCGTCCTGTACGAGGTGGGGTACATCGGGTCGGCCATCATCCAGCGGCGGCGGATCCGCGCCGCGGCCACGACGGTGCTGGTCCTGGCGGCCCTGCTCTTCTCGGCCGGCCCCGCCGGCGCCCAGCAGCCGGTGCCGCGACCCGATTCGGTGGCCCGGCAGCCGCGCGATTCGCTTCCGGATTCGCTCAAGGCGCGGGCCGGGCAGGCTCTCGATACCGCCACGGCCCGCCGCCTCGGCCTTCCTACCGCGCCGTCCCGTTCATTTGCTCCCGCCGACTCGATCACCGATCTCCTGCTCATCCGCGAAGGCTACTCCGTCACCCGCTACCGGGCCGATTCGGCCACGGTACTGCCCGACGAGCAGCGGCTCGTGCTGGAGGGCAAGGCGCTCGCCGAGCGGGACGGGACCCAGCTGGAAGCGGACTCGATCACCTACCGGGAAAGCACCTGCAGCCTGGACGCGCACGGGTCGCCCAATCTGTTCGACAAGGCCAACGTGCTCACCGGTGAGGGGATTCGCTACGATACCTGCAAGCGGCGCGGGGTGGTGACCGATGCGCTGACGGATTTCAAGGAGGGATCCACCGCGTGGTTCCTGCGGGGGGATATCGCGCAGGACTCGAGCGCCTCCCGGCTCTACGCCGCTTCCAGCGACATCACCAGCTGCGACCTGCCCACGCCGCACTACTACTTCGAGGCGAAGGAGGTGAAGTGGACCAGCAGCCACTTCATCGTGGCCCGGCCGGCCGTGCTGTACGTCCGGGATGTTCCGATTCTCTGGCTGCCCTTTGTCTTCCAGGACACCCGGACCGGGCGCCGGTCGGGAATCCTGGTGCCGCAGTTCGGGCTCAACGACCTGGTCCGGCCGACGCCCGGCTACAGCCGGCAGTTCACCAACATCGGGTACTACTGGGCGCCGAACGACTACATGGACATCACGGCCAAGCTGGATTGGTACGCCAACCGGTACACCACCTACGGGTTCCTGGGTTCGTATCGCTGGCTCGACCGGTTCCTCAACGGGTCCTTCCAGGTCAGCCGGACCGTCAACACCGGCGGCAGCCGCGGCAGCACCATCCGGTGGAATCACCAGCAGGCGTTCAATCTGAATACTTCGCTCAACCTGACCCTCGATTACAGCACCAATACCACGCAGCTGTCCAACAACGCCATCGATCCGTCACTCAATACGCGCACGATTTCCAGCAGCCTCAACTTCAGCCGCCGGGAGCGCTGGGGTACCATCGCCCTCGGGGCCAGCCGGCGCCAGGAAATCACCAGCGGCATCGTCAACATGACGCTGCCCTCGCTCAACGTGACGCCCAAGCCCATCGACCTGAGCCGGAACGTCACCTGGTCGCCCGGGGTGAGCATCACCAACACCCTCAACAACGGGTTGAGCCAGCCGATCACGAGTTTCGGGGCGGACACGGTTCTCACCGATTCCACCAAGTACAACTCGCGCAATACCAGCGTCCAGATCGCAACGCCGTTCCGCTTCGGCGGCTTTACCTGGTCCAACAGCGTGAGCGTGGTGGACCAGACCACAGGCCAGCTGACCCAGAGCAACGGCCTCCCGGTCGTCGATCCGGTCACCGGTGACACCTCGGTCGTTACCCGGCTGTCCAATGGCGATTTCTCGACCGGCATCGACTACCAGACCTCGATCGGGCTGCCCATTCTCTTCCGCTCCAGCTGGAAGCTGCAGCCCTCCGTGGGTGTGTCGAATGTCACCTCCGGCCCGATGTGGCTCCGGAATGCCCGGACCGACGGCGAGTTCGTGAGTCAGACCAAGCGATTCGGCTTCACCCTGCAGTCGGCCCCTACTTTCTTCGGGTTCTACCCGGGCTTCGGGCCGCTGGGAAGGATCCGTCACAGCCTCTCGCCGATCGTGACCTATCAGTACAATCCCGAGGCGCAGGTGCCGATCGCCTATGCCAAGGCCGCGGGGCTGACCTCGACCCTGGCGCCGGCGGTGCAGTCGCTGAGCTTCGGGCTGTCGCAGAACCTCGAGGGAAAAGCCCGGCCTGCGCCGGGCGATACGACGGGAGGCCAGAACGCGAGGAAGTTCCGCCTGCTGGGCATCCAGACGACGCCCTTCATCTACGATTTCGAGCAGGCCAAGCTGCCGGGACGGACCGGCTGGCAGAACCAGACGATGACGAACACCTTCCAGACCGACCTGCTGGCCGGCTTCAGCCTGTCGCTGCAGCACGATCTCTGGAAAGGGCAGGTGGGCACCGACAGCGCGAAGTTCGATCTCTTCCTGCAGAACGTGAGCGCCAACTTCGCGCTCACCAGCGGCACGGTGAACGGGATCCTCCGGCTGTTCGGCCTTTCACACAAGGCGCCGCCGGCCAACAAGCCCAACCAGCCGCCCCCCCCTTCCTACATCGCGACCGTGGGGCGGCCATCGAACTTCTTCAGCACCGACAATCTTTCCACCCGGAATGCGGGGAAGGGATTCACTGCCAATTTTTCCTACAATCTGCAGCGCACCCGTCCGGTGCCCGGCCAGCCCAACAGCGAGCAGCAGAGTCTCGGATTCAGCACCAGCTTCAACGCCACGCCGTTCTGGAGCCTGGCGCTGACCTCGATGTACAACATCACCGGCAACCGGATCGAGTCGGTCACCATCCGGCTGCAGCGCGATCTGCACGAGTGGCGGGCCGGATTCGACTTCGTCCGGAACGCGAACGGCAACTTCGCGTTCTACTTCTCGATCGCGCTGACCGACCTCCCGCAGCTCAAGTTCGACTACAACCAGACGACCCAGAAGACAGAGTAGTGTCCGCAGAGCAGGACGCCCCCGCCTGAATCGCGCATCTGTAAGATATTGTAGAATAACAACTTAGAGACAGCGGGCGTTTGGCACGTCCTCTGCATTTCTCCCGGTTGAATCCCCAACAGGAGTCACCATGCGCCGGACCCCGCTGGCCGCCATCTGCGGCGCGATTGTCGTCCTCTCGGCCTGTAACGATTACAGCAACGGCTCCGGGCCGGGGAACCCACTGCTGCCGGCACCCACCGGCATCAGCTATGAACTCGATCCCGCCGGCACCTCCGCGTCGCCGAGCGGCATTCTGCTGACCTGGGACTTCAGCAACGATCCAAATCTGTCGGCCTGGAATGTCTATTCACGGAGTTCGACCGGCGGGGCGTACTCGCTCCGCGCCACTACCACGTCTCCGTCATTCCATGATTCCGGCGTGCCGGATCTGCAGTACTATCTGACCGCCCAGGACATCAATGGCGGGGAGTCGTCGCCCAGCGGTGTGGTGACGGTCGACGAGCGCCTCCAGCTCGACCGCCCCGCGGCCCTCAACAGCACCTCGCTCAACGGCGCCGTGCTCCTGGCCTGGACCGACAACGCGTACGCCTCCGCCCCGGCACGATTCCGCAACTACCGGATCTACAGCGCCAGCTACGATCTCGATCAGAATCTCTGTGGCTCGGCCTGGAGCCTCGAAGGGACGACGGTGGCACCCGAGTTCCTGGTCGGCGCCCTCACCAATGGGGTCCCCCGCTGCTACGGCATTACGGCGGTGAGTGTCGAAGGGTATGAGAGCCTCTGGTCGCCGCTGCGCAATGACACCCCGCGACCCGATGCGCGGAACATTCTGATCTATGCCAGGGAGTCGCAGCTGACCCAGAGTGGCTTCCGGTTCTGGCGGGATCTCAACCAGGACGGACAGGCGCAGGTGAACGAGCTTGGCCTCGTCGGAGCGGGAAACCTGGCCGACAACGACCTGTACGTGACCAAGGACGGCAGCGGCAAGCTCTGGCTGGCCCCGGTCCGGGCCGGAACCGGCATCCAGATCTGGGGCAACGCGCCCGCCGGTGACTTGACCGACGTGGACTACGCGCCGGCCACAGGATACACGACGTCGCAGATCCAGGCGGTACCCGGCTGGGCGTATGTGGTGGAGATGTCCGGCGGCGACAGCTTCGCCCGCTATGGAGCGCTGAGAGTCACCCACGTGGGGGCGGACTTCCTCATCCTCGACTGGGCGTTCCAGACCGATCCCGGCGACCCGGAATTGATGGTGGTCAAACACTGACGGAACGCACGGGGGCTGCCCGAGAGGGCAGCCCCCGCTGCGTTGCTCAGGGCGGGAAGGCTGGCCATACTTCCCGCCCATGAATTCCTCCCCCCTCGTTCTCGACGGACAATCACTTACCCTGCCGGCCTTCGTGGCGGCGGCACGCAATCCCGGAATCAAGGTGGCGATCGCACCGGAGGCGCTCTCCGCCCTGGCCGCCAGCCGGAGCCGGGTCGATCGCGCCATCGCGTCGGGTGCCACGATGTACGGGATCAATACCGGCTTCGGCAAACTCGCCAACGTGCGGGTGGCCCCCGACCAGCTCGACGCGCTGCAGAGCAACCTGATCCGGAGTCATGCCGCCGGCGTGGGTCAGCCGCTTCCCGCCGAAGTGGTGCGAGGCCTCATGCTGCTCAGGGCCAACGTGCTGATCCGTCCCACCAGCGGGGTGCGTCCGGCGCTGGCCGAGGCGCTTGTAGCGATGATCAATGCCGGGATTGTCCCCTGGGTGCCGGAGCAGGGCAGTGTCGGCGCCAGTGGTGATCTGGCCCCCCTGAGCCATGTCGCCCAGGCGCTGATGGGTGAGGGCATGGTACTGGCGGCTTCGGGACAGCGGCCGGCGGGGAAGGCACTCGAGGAGGCCGGGCTGCGGCCGTTCGCGTTCGGTCCGAAGGAGGGCCTCGCGTTCATCAACGGAACCCAGGCGCAGACGGCGATCCTCGCCCTGACCGTCCACGATGGGCAGGTGCTGTGGGATACGGCCGTCGGTGCCGCGGCCATGAGCCTGGAGGCGCTGCGCGGGACGCCGGTGCCGCTCGAGGAGCGGATTCACCTGGCTCGGCCGCATCGGGGCCAGCTGGCCGCGGCGAGGCTGATGCGTGAGCTGCTGGAGAACAGCCCGATCCGCGAATCGCACCGGGAGAACGATCCCCGGGTGCAGGACGCGTACAGCCTGCGCTGTACCCCGCAGGTGCTCGGGGCCGTGGCGGACGCCATCGCCTTCGCCGCGGAGACCGCGCGGATCGAGCTCAACGCCTCGACGGACAATCCCCTGGTGTTCGACGACGGCAGCGTGGTTTCCGGCGGAAACTTCCATGGCCAGCCGGTCGCGCAGGCGCTGGATTTTCTGACCGTGGCGCTCACCACGCTGCAGGCGCTCTCGGAGCGCCGGGTGGAGCGGCTGGTCAATCCGGATCTCTCCCAGGGCCTGCCGGCCTTCCTCACCAGTGATCCCGGGCTCCGCTCGGGCTACATGATGGTGCAGATCACGGCGGCCTCGCTCGTCGCCGAGTCGCGCACGCTCTGCTATCCGGCCAGCATCGGCTCGATTCCCACCGACGCCAACCAGGAGGACTTCGTCCCGATGGGGATGGCCGCGGCATGGAAGGCTCGGCGGGTCCTGTCCAACGCCGGCCTCGTGGTGGCCGCCGAGCTTCTCTGCGCGGCGCAGGGACTCGAGTTCCTGAAGCCGCTGACCCCGGGTGCCGGCGTCCACCGCCTCTATCGGGCAGTTCGGGAAGGCGCGGACGCCGTGCCTGCGCTGTCGGTCGATCGCACCCCCGGACCCGACCTGGAGCGGCTGGCAGCCCGGGTTGCCCGGGGGGATTTCCGGCCTGAAGGTGGCGCGGCACTCTGGTCCCGGTGAATCCCTCCAAACTGAGGCAGGACTTTGGCTTGCCACCCTCCGAGGGGGCCCGTATCTTCACTGAGCCGGCCTCGTATGTCTCAAGGGACCCCCTAACCGACTCGCCCGGATGAACTTCGATAAGCTCAAGGAATCCGCCAGGAAATACGAGCAGTCCGGAGACTGGCGGCGGGCCATCGAGGTGTACCAGAAGGCCATCCACGAATTCGAGGCCGGCAACGATCCCGCGGCCGATCTCTCGATCTACAATCGTGTCGGTGATCTCTTCCTCAAGGCCAACGATCCCGGTGGCGCGGTCCAGGCCTACGAAAAGGCCGCCGATCTCTATCGCGAACAGGGGTTCTACAACAACGCGATTGCGCTCTGCGGCAAGATTCTCCGGGTCAATCCGGGGCGTTCCCGGACCTACCTGACCCTGGCCTACCTGCACGCCCACAAGAACGTCGTCATCGAAGCCAAGAAGAACCTGCTGGAATACCTCGACCGGATGAACGCGACCAATCAGCTGGACGAGGCGTTCAAGGTCATGAAGGAGTTCGCCGACCACTTCCCGGGGAACAAGGACATCCGGCTCATGCTGAGCGACCTGCTCCGGGCCTCTTCGCGCGACGCGGAGGCCAAGGAGCAGCTCGAGAAGCTGGCCAGCGATCTCGAGGCCCGGGGTGATTCGGTCGGAGCCCGCCGGACGCTGCAGAAGCTGCACGCCATGGAAATGGGAGACGCCCCGGCGCCCGCCAAAGGCCCGCAGAAGGGCGACCTCATCTTCCTCGACACCGGAGTCACGCCGGCACCGAAGGGGGTCCCGGCACCCCGGCGGCGCACCACCGTCAAGCTCGCCAGCCCGCCGCCGGCCACACCGGCAGAGCCGCTGGAAATCGAGACGGCTTCGCTCGGCGGCGAGCCGGTTTCGCTCGATTCGGTGCAACCGATCAGCGACGAGGCGGCACTCGAGGCCACCAGTCTCGACGTGGGCCGGGCCCTGGGTTTCGAGCCGACGGCCACCGAGGGGGTCGCGGACGCGGATGCCGGGATGGTCGAAGGCCTCGAGCTGGGCACTACGGCCGGCGACGACGTCCCCCTCGAGACGGTCGAAGGGCTGGAGATGGGGCTTTCCGGGAGCGATATCGATCTCGGGATCGAGCACTCGCCCTCGCAGGTCTCGGGCGATGCACTGCTCGACATCATGCCGACCAACGTCGCCGGCGGCGATCTCGATGCCGTGGAGCCGCTCGATGTCGGCGAAGATCTGAGCGATGCGCTCAACGAGGACCTGGCCGGTATCGACTCGGATCCGGTCGCATCGGGGGACAGTGATCTCGGCCTCGAGCTGATCGACTCGGAACTGACCGGCGGATCGGCGGAGCCCGCGATCGACGGAGCCGCCGAGCCGGCGCTGGAAGAGGTGGAGGGCGAGGATCTGATGGACACCGATCTCTCGTCCGAGCCGGTGTCCGCGGCGCCCTCCCTTACTGACCTCGAGGCGATGGTGTTCGACGATCCGGACAATCCGGATCATCACCGCGCGCTGGGGGAGGCGCTGCTCGCGGAGGGTGAGGCGGAGCGGGGCCTCGAAGAGCTCGACCTGGCTCTTGCCGCCTTCGAGTCCCAGGAAGACTGGGAGCGGGCGAGCGACATGGTGGACGAGCTGATCCGCCTCGAGCCCTCCGCGGTGCGGCACTATCAGAAGCGGGTGGAGCTCGCCTTCCGGACCGGCGATCGTTCGCGCCTCATCACCGCCTATCTCGAACTGGGCGACGCGCTCATGCGTGCCGGGGCGGTCGACAAGGCGCTGGCGGTGTACAGCCGGGTGGCCGACCACGATCCCGACAACCAGCGGGCCAAGGCCGCGCTGGAGACGCTTGCCCCGCTGGAGGAACCGGCGGCCCCGACCGCGCCACCGCCGGCAGCCCCCCCTCCGGCAGCCCCCCCTCCGGCCACTCCGCCGGCGCCGCGGATCTCCGCTCCGGCAGCCGTCGCGGCACCGCCGCCCCCGGCGGTTCCGAAGTCGGCTCCGCCACCGGCGGTGCCGCCGGCCATCCGGACCTCAGGCCCCGAGGCGGTGCCCACTCCGGTCGAGGAGCCGGCGCTGCCGCGCCGGTCCGTGGCCAAGGCGCAGGAGGCGGAGGCCAGCAGCGATTTCGTCGACCTCGGCGCGCTCATCCTGGATGATGACCGGCCGCGGGATCTGCGCATGAAGGTGGAGCAGGAGCAGAAGACCGGCGACGAGGCGAAGGACTTCAAGGACATGCTCCAGGCCTTCAAGCGCGGCATCGACGAGAACATCGACGCCGAGGATTTCCAGGCCCACTACGACATGGGCGTGGCCTTCAAGGAGATGGGCCTGCTGGACGAGGCCATCGCCGAATTCCAGAAGGCGCTGCGATCCCCGGACGGGCGCCTCAGGACTTCCGAGGCCCTGGGTACGGCGTTCTATGACAAGGGGCAGTTCGCCATCGCCGAAGCGATTCTCAGGCGCGCGGTGGAAACGCTGGGCGCGAGCGACGACGAGCAGATCGGCCTGATCTACTGGCTGGGCCGGTCCACGGAGGCGCAGAACAAGAGCCCGGCCGCCGTCACCTGGTACGAGCGGGTCATGGCCGTGGACATCGGATTCATGGATGCCAGCTCGCGGATGCAGCAGCTGTCGGGGCGGAGCGCATGAGTTCGCAGACTGCCCCGGTCAACCTGAGCGATATCCAGGCGCCGCTCCTGTGCCGGCTGGACGAGGTGCGTGGCGAGATCCGCCGCGTGGTGCAGAGTGATTTCGGGCTGATCGCCGAAGTGAATGCGCACCTCCTCCAGATGCAGGGGAAGCTGTTCCGGCCCACGCTCGTGCTGCTGGCCGAACAGGCGGTGGGCGGGGCGACGCCGCGGGCGGCCACGCTGGCCGCCGTGCTGGAACTGATTCACCTGGCCACGCTGGTGCACGACGACTCGGTGGACCATTCGACGCTGCGGCGCGGGATGCCGACGATCAACGCGCTGTTCAGTCACCAGATTTCCGTCATCATGGGGGATTACCTCTATTCCCGCGCGATGGTCGAGCTGGTGCGACTGGATGACCTTGAACCGCTCCGGATCGCGGCCCGGGTCACCAACGAGATGACCGTCGGCGAGATGCGCCAGCTGCTGGCGGTCGAGCCGATGGATTTTTCCGAGGCGGAGTACGATCTCCTGATCCGGGCCAAGACCGCATCCCTGATGTCGGGAGCCTGCGAAATCGGGGCGCTGGCCGGCAGCACCGAGGAGCGGGCGGCGCTCCGGCGCTTCGGGGAATACCTCGGGATGGCCTTTCAGATCGTGGACGACCTGCTCGACTACACCGGCGACGCGACCGAGACCGGGAAGCCCTCGGGCGCAGACCTCCGCGAGCACAAGATGACGCTGCCCCTGATCCGGGCACTTGGTGTGATGAGCGGCAAGGAACGGGAAGCCGTGAAGCGGCTGATGCGGACTCCCGAGCCGCGGGACGAGCAGATTGCCGAAGTGATCGAATCCGTGTCCGCGTCGGGCGGTCTCGAGTACGCCGGTACCCGCGCGGCGGCCCTGGGGGCGCTGGCCGAAGCCGAGGTGGACCGCCTGCGGCCCTCGGCTGCCCGGGAATCGCTCAGGGCCACCATCCCGTACGTGCTCGAGCGGAGGCGCTGATGCCAAGCGGACCCCGGCGTCCCGGTTTCTACCTCGGCGTGCTGGTGACCGGATTTCTGGTGGGCGGGTTTCTGACCGGGCTCCTGGCCCGGTTCCTCGAGCCGAGCGCGGCAAAGGACTTCTTCACGGCGTCCGCCACCGCGACGGTGGGGCCCGTGTCCGTGGACCTCCTCGTGATTAGCTTTACGCTGGGGCCGATCGGGCTCCACGTCTCGGTCCTCAGTCTCGTGGGTGTTGCGATCGCCTACTTCGTCGCTCGATCGCTCTTCTAAGGACGGTTCGCATGCTGGGTAATCTGGGCTTCAGCGAGTTGATGTTGATCCTGGTCGTCTGCCTGCTGGTCTTCGGCGCCAAGCGGCTTCCCGAGATCGGCTCGTCGATCGGGAAGGGAATCCGCGAGTTCAAGAAGAGCATCAGCGAGGCGGGCGATTCGATCAACGCGCCGGTCGACGACCGCTCGCCGACCTCCCGGCAGATCGAAACGCCGACCAAGAGCTCCGGCGAGCCCAAGCGCCTCTCGCAGTAAGCGGGGCCGCGGTTCCCGAAAAGCGGACGCCCCTCGCCGGCCAGTAGCCGGCGAGGGGCGTCGTGTATCCGGAAGCGGCTACTGCCGGGTGGCGTTGCGGGCCTGAGCCGCCTCCGCCTGGGCTTCCGTCTGGAAAACCTTGGCCCGGCGGTCGACCACCTTGGCGGAGCTCTGCAAGCCGGCCAGGTAGCTGCGCACCCGGGACTGGCGGTCAAGGCGGATCGCGTCGTTGCGAATCCCTTCGAGCGTCTTGGTGAACGCCGACGAGTCAGGGCGCGTGATGCCCAGGTTCTGCACCACGAAGAGGCCGTTCTTCCCCTCCAGGACGGCGCTCACCTTCCCCGAGTCGAGCCCGAACGCCGCCCCGACCACGATCGGCTCCGGCACCGGTGGATTGACCCGGGTGAACGGGCCATCGACGTTGTGCGGGATCTTGAGCGCCTGGGCCACGGCCGCGAAGTTTTCGCCCTTGTTGACCCGGTCGATCAACTGCTGGGCCAGTTGACGGGCCAGCGCGGTCTTCTTCTCCTGGCGGACCGAATAGACTACCCCATCCCGGATCCGGTCCAGCGGCGGGGTGCCGGCGGCCTGGACGCTGTCCAGCCGGAAGAGGAAGTAGCCGTAGCTCACCTCGATGATCCGGCTGGTTTCCCCGACTTTGGCCTGAAAGGCCCAGATGGCGGCATCGGGAACCACCTGCACTCCCGCCTGGACCCGTGAACCTTCCTCGGTCGGCACGGCCTTGTAGATCCGGGTGCCGATGGCCTTGGCGGCGGTATCAAGCGCCGCCGGATCGAGCTTTTCCGCCCCCAGGCGCTCGAGGCTGTCGGCCTGGGCATCGAGGTGGTCGCGGTGGGCGCCCTGGACTTCGATGGGGATCAGCAGATGGCGGCCCTGCGCCTTGTTCCCCGTGCGGGAGGTGATCTCGAGCAGCTGGTACCCCTCCGCGGTCAGAATGGGCTCGGAGACCGCCTTGAGCGGGATGCTGAACGCCACCTTGTCGAACGCGGGATCCTTGCTGCCCTTCGTCCACTCCGCGAGCTCTCCCCCCTTGGGAGCCGTCGCGGTATCGGCCGACTCTCGCTTGGCCACTTCGCCGAAATCGCCGCCGCTGGTGATCTCGGTACGGAGACTCCGGATGTGCTCGAGGCTCGCCGCACTGTCGCTCGCGTCGGTGAGCCGCGAGGTGAAGAGGTAGCTCAGGTAGGCCGTGCGTGGCCGCTTGAATTCTTCGGGGTGCGCCTTGTAGTACGCCTGAACTTCCGCATCCGTCACGGGCGCCGCGGAATCCGGAATCACGCTGTTGACGATGAGCGTGGCCAGGTCGATCCGGGCCGACTCATGCTGATCCCGGTAGCGCTGCCACATCGAGGCGTCGGAGGGATAGACGTCCGCGGTGACGACCCGGAACAGCTTGCTGCGCAGCACCTCGCCGGCGTATTGCTGCTCGAGGCCGGGCAGGTACGGCGCCGCCACGGTGGACTTGATCCAGCGCTGGTACTTGGCGAGATCGAACTTCCCGTCCGTCTTGAATTCGTCTTCCTGGGTCAGGCTCGGCGGGGGATCATTGAGCAGCCGCTCGGTGATCTCCTGCGTGCTGGCGGTGAGGCCCCGGCGGTCGAATTCCCGGGTCAGGACCGCTTCCTGGATCAATTGATCCCAGACGTAGTCCCGGACCTGCTGGACTTCCTCGGCGGTCAGGGAACTGCCCCGCTGGGCGTCGATGGCCTGCTGAACCAGGGCCAGATAGTTCTTGGTCGAGACCGACCGCCCGGCGATCGTTCCGACGATCGCATTGGACCCGCCGGTGATCTGGTCCCAGGGCACGAAAGTGGCAATGAATCCGAACATCAGCACCACCATGATGGCGGCGGCGATCTTGGTGCTGAGGGAACGTACAGCTTGCATGGCTTCTGGCTGGCTCCCGACAAGGATTGGGCAGGAAAAACGGCCGTAAGTCTAAGTCCGACAACAGGGAATGACAAGCGCAACTGGTCCCCGGCCGGTTGACAGGCCTGCTGAGCCTTGCTAATCTTTGTTCAATCCCCACAACAACTTAGCCGAGTCCCGGAATGGGGTATGCCAGGGAAATCGAGGTTCTGACGCGCGCCTGGAAGGCGGAACCGAACCGACCTCACTTCGCGCCATTGGCAGAGTTGCTGCGGAAAGACGGGCGCTTCGAGGAAGCGTTGGAAGTTCTTCGGGTGGGGCTGCCGCATTTTCCGCGGCATGTGCCCGGATATGTCGTCCTTGCACGATGCTATCGCGATCTGAACCGAGAGGCCGAAGCCGAGGCGACATACCAGGAAGCCCTGGCGATCGAACCCGGCCACCCGATCGTCTTGCAGGAGCTGGCGAAGCTGCCTCAGCGGCCTGGACAGCGCTGATCACCACACCATTCCCCGACCACCTACGGCCGAGCCCCGGATGGCGTATACCAGGGAAATCGAGAAGCTGAAGCGCCAATGGGATGAAAATCCCAAGGGCACCTCTTTCGCTCCTCTCGCCGAGCTCTATCGCAAGGATGGCCAGCACGAGAAGGCCATGGATGTGCTCCGGGTCGGCCTCGAAAGCAACCCGAAGCACATCCCTGGCAATATCGTACTGGGCCGCTGCTGCCTCGACCTCAAGCAGGACGCGGAGGCGGAGGTGGCGTTCAGCCGGGCGCTGGAGCTCGATCCTGAAAACGTGATCGCCCTCAAAGCACTGGCGGAAATCACGGAACGGGCCGGCCGTCTGGATGAAGCCACGATCTGGCTGCAGCAGCTTGTGGCCGTCGATCCCAGCAATGACGACGCGCGCGACCAGCTGAACCGGGTCACCATTGCGCAGCAGGCCCCGGAACCCGAGCCGGTTCCGGAGCCCGTCGCCGAGATCGTCGAACCGCCGCCGGCTCCAGCCTACGAGCCCCCGGCCGAGCCCTCGCCACTCGCGATGGACGAACCGTTCACGATCGAGGCCCGGCCTCCCGCCCCCTTCTCGGCACCGCCCGCGTTTGCGCCTCCGCCGCTCGAGTCCCCTGCGCCGACCATTGATCCGTTCCGGCCCCCAGTCGAGCCGGCAGCGGCGGAGTCGTCCTCTCCGCCGGCGCTGGCCGGGTTCGAGTCGTCGGAATTCGATGCCCGTGCGGCGGCCGATGTCTCCGCCCAGGGCGTTCCGGGAATGGTGTTCGACCAGCCTGCCGGGCCGGCCGCGCACGGCGCCGGTGGCCGCGAGGAAAAGCACGAGTTTGGTCTCGAAAAGGCCGAAGAAATCGTGCTCCGGGTGAGCGAGACCACGGAATTCCAGACCGCAAGTGCCAGCGAGGACATGGCGACCAATTTCAGGGTGGGCCAGTCCTCCGAGTACCAGACGGCGAGTGCGAGCGAGGATTTCGCGGCCAAGTTCGTGGAGCCGGCTCCACCTGCAGCGGCGCCGCCGCCGGAACCGCCCGCTCCCGTGGCCGAAGAGGTTACTCCCCGCGTTTCCGAGGAGTTCAGTCCGCATCTCGGAGTCGAGCAGTGGTCTCCGCCGCCGGCGGCACCCGCGCCTGAACCGGAGATTGCGGCCTTTCCGCCTGACCCTCAGTTCTTCAAGCTGACTCCGGATCCGGTACCGGAATCGCTGAATTTTGCCGCCTCCGAGCCAGAGCCCACCCTCGCGCCTGAGCCGGTGGTCGAGGCGGCCGTGGAAGAAGCTGCCACCGCTTCCAGCATTCCTGAGACCCCCGCACCGGAGCCTGTCGCCCCGCCTGCCGCGAGTGCCGCCGGGCTCAAGATCATCTATCCGCCCACGCCGGCTGCGAGCGAGAACGAAGAACCCTCGGTCGGCGGCGAACCGGAACCGGTGCTCACCGAGACCATGGCCGAGCTGTATCAGCGCCAGGGACTTCGCCACGAAGCCCTCCGGGTGTACAAGGCACTGTCCGACCGGGCGCCCGGCGACCTGCACCTGCGCGAACGGGTGGCCCAGCTCGAGGCCGATCTGGCCCAGCACACGGCCAATCGCCGGGCGGCCACCTCCCTCACGGCTTCGGCGACAGGGGGCGAATCCGTGGGGGCACTCTTCCAGGGCCTGCTGGGGACTTCGGTCGGCTCCTCGGCGACTCAGCCGGCGCGATCGGCCTCCTCGGTGGAAGCACCGGAGCCCACGCGCGGCGGCGCCCCCACCAGGCCGGCGCAGGATTCCCTCTCGCTCAGCGCCATCTTCGGCGAGGACAGCTCACCGGTGCCGCCCACGGTGGGCGCGGGCGAGTCCAGCCCCGGGGTGCCGGCCGGAATGTCGAGCGGTGGCGTGTCGTTCGATCAATTCTTCGGCGATCAGCCGGGCGCGGCGGACGGCTCCGGCCCGGGACGTCGCCCGTCGCGCGCGGGCGGCACGGATGAAGACCTCGACCAGTTCCAGAACTGGTTGAAGAGCCTGAAACGCTGAATGCGGATCGCCGTTCTCAACGGCCCCAATCTCAATCTGCTGGGCAGCCGGGAACCCGAGATCTACGGCAAGGCTACACTCGCCGATCTGGAGGCACTGGTCCGGGCCGAGGCGGGGAAGGCTGGCGTGGAAATCGAGTGGCACCAGACAAACCATGAAGGGGAGTTCGTGGATCTGGTGCAGGGACTCAAGGGGCGCGTCAGCGGCGCCCTGGTCAATGCCGCGGCCTTCACCCACACCAGTCTCGCCATCCGGGACGCGTTCCTTGCGGTCCAGGTCCCATTCGTCGAAGTCCATCTCTCGAACATCTTTGCCCGGGAAGCGGAGCGCCGGCACTCGCGGCTGGCGGACCTCGCGCTCGGCGTGGTGGCGGGGTTCGGTGCCGAGGGGTATCTGCTCGCCCTGCGCGGGCTGACAGGCCGACTCGGTGGCCACTGACCGCCGGGCGGAACGCCTCGCGGCCCTCCGGGCGCTGCTCGAGCGCGAGGCGCTGAGCGGCCTCCTGGTCCAGCATCTTCCCAACATCCGCTATCTCACCGGATTCACCGGATCCGCCGCGCTCCTGCTGGTGCGGCGCCATGACGCGATCCTGATCTCGGATTTCCGCTACGCGGTGCAGGCCCCGGAGGAAGCGGGCGACCAGGTCCGGGTCGAGATCGACCAGCAGAGTCCGTGGCAGCGGCTCAAGCGGGTGCTCGGCGCCACCCCGACGGAACCGCTGGGCTTCGAAGGTCACGTGGCCACGGTTCGCGATGCGGAGCGGATATCCGGGTCGAGCAGCGGCCGCGTCACGCCGGCGCCCGAGCTCGTGGAACGACTCAGGGCGGTCAAGGCGCCGGAGGAGGTGGCCGCCATCCGCGAAGCGGCCGCCCTGGCCGAAGCCGCCCTGGCCGCACTGCTGCCCACGATCCGCCCGGGGGAAACCGAGCTCGAGATCGGAGCCCGTCTGGAACTGGAGCTCCGGTTGCGGGGGAGTGAGTGGCACCCCTTTCCCACCATCGTGGCCTCCGGCCCGAGGGCGGCTTTGCCGCACGCGCGGACCAGCGACCGGCGGGTATCCCGGGGCGAGTGGCTGCTCCTTGACTTCGGCGCCCAGGTGGGCGGATACTGTGCCGACATCACCCGGACGGTGGTGGTCGGCGCGGCGGCGGACGCGCGGCAGCGGGCCGTCTACGAAACCGTCCGCGCAGCTCAAGCCAGAGCCATCCTCGGCATCCGTGCCGGGCAGCCGGCCCGGGAGGCAGACGCGCTGGCGCGGGACGTCATCATCCAGCACGGCTTCGGCGAGGCCTTTGGCCATTCGCTCGGGCACGGGCTGGGGCTGGAAGTGCATGAGGCGCCGAGGGTTTCCCCCAGTTTCGAGGAACCGCTTCCGGCGCACGCCGTGGTCACCATCGAGCCGGGCATCTATCTTCAAGGGTGGGGCGGCGTCCGGCTCGAGGACGACGTCTATCTCAGTCCCGATGGGCCGGTTTGCCTGTCCGGCAACCAGACCGAACTCCTCGAACTCGACTAGCCAGCGTGAAACGAACGCGTTCCTCGACGACCGCGGCCGCAGCCAAGCCCCGGTCCTCCCGCACCGCCGGCGCCACCGGGCCGGCCACCCGTGACGGCGAGCCTATGAATCCGAGTGAGATGAAGCAGCTGGCGGATCTCCTGCAGCACGTGCCGGGGCTCCGTTCCATCGACATCAAAGACGTCAACCGGCTGGTCGAACTGCTCCGGGAAACGCCCGAGGTGGGATCGATCGAGGTCAAAGGCTGGTTCGGTACCGGGGTGGTCGTAACGCGGAGCGGGATGACCGCCGTCGCTGCCACGCCAATTTACCATGCGCCGATGCCGGTGGCCGCCGCCGCGGCCGCCGCTCCGGCGGATGGGGGCGCCCCTGCGGCCGCCAAGCCCGCCTCGGCCGCGCTGAAGGAGATCAAGTCGCCCATGGTCGGCACCTTCTACTCGGCCCCCGAGCCGGGGGCGGAGCCCTATGCCAAGGTCGGCACCCGGATCAGCGCCGGCCAGACGGTCTGCATCATCGAAGCGATGAAGATCATGAACGAGATCGAAGCGGAGATTTCCGGCGTGATCCGTGAAGTGCTGGTCGACGATGCCCACCCGGTCGAATTCGGCCAGGTGCTCTACCGGGTCGACCCCAATGGCTGATCCCACCGGCGCGGCGGGCGCCCCCTTCAATTTCAAGCAGGCCATTTCGCAGATGGTTTCGCGCAATGGCTCCGACCTGCTGCTCAAGGTCGGCCGGCCGCCGACGATCCGGGTCAATGGCGGGCTGGTCGGGCTGGACATGGCCTTCCTCAAGCCGGAGGACCTGAAGACGCTGGCGGAGCAGATCATGACGCCGCGGCAGGTCAAGGAATTCTCCGAAAAGAAGGAAGCGGACTTCGCCATCGGCGTGCCGGGCGTGGGGCGGTTCCGCACCAACATCTACCAGCAGCGCGGCACCCTGGCCTTCGCGTTCCGGGCCATTCCCTACGAAGTGAAGACCATCAAGGAGCTGCAGCTCCCCGAAGTGCTGGAGGAGATCGCGCTCCGGCCCCGCGGCCTGGTGCTGGTGACCGGGGTGACGGGCTCGGGCAAGAGCACCTGCCTGGCCGCGATGATCAACCACATCAACCAGAACGAACGGGTCAACATCATCACGATCGAGGACCCGATCGAGTTCCTGCACCGCGACGTCTCGGCCAACATCTCGCAGCGCGAAGTCGGCAGCGACACGCTCTCCTTTGCGACGGCGCTCCGCCACGTGCTGCGGCAGGACCCCGACGTCATCCTGATCGGCGAAATCCGCGATCTCGAAACGCTGGATACCGCCCTCAAGGCCGCGGACACCGGCCACCTCGTGTTCTCGACGCTGCACACCACCGACGCCACCCAGACCATCAACCGCATCATCTCGTTCTATCCGCCCCACCAGCACCAGGAAATCCGCATGCTGCTGTCCACCGCACTGCAGGCGGTGGCCTGTTTGCGCCTGGTGCCGCGCAAGGACGGCAAGGGCCGGGTGGCCGCCGCCGAAATCCTGATCAACACCGCGGCGGTGGCTGACAACATCCGCGACACGGAGCGGGCGCTGAACATTCCGGACCTGATCGCCGAGGGCACCGTTTCCTACGGCATGCAGTCCTTCGACCAGTCGCTGATGAAGTGGTATCAGCAGGGGGAAATCAGCTACGAGAGCGCCCTGTTCTATTCGTCCAACCCGAGCGAATTCGCACTCCGGGTCTCCGGCATCTCGTCGGCTTCGGACCGGACGTTCGGGGATCTGGGCGGCGCGGGCAGCAGCGGGTCCTCCGGCAGTGTCGGGGCCACCGATTCAGGGTTCACGCCCTGATGTTCAAGAAGGTCCTCATCGCCAATCGCGGCGAGATCGCCCTGCGCGTCATCCGGGCCTGCCGCGAGCTGGGCATCGAGACGGTGGCGGTCTACAGCGAAGCCGACCGGGAGTCGCTCCACGTCCGCTTCGCCGACGACGACGTCTGCATCGGGCCGCCTCCCAGTCGCCAGAGCTATCTCCGGATTCCCAGCCTGATCGCCGCCGCCGAGATCACCGGCGCCGACGCGATCCATCCCGGCTACGGCTTCCTGGCCGAGAACGCCGAGTTCGCCGAGACCTGCCGGGCGTCCAACATCGCGTTCATCGGCCCCACGCCCGAGCAGATCCGCTCGATGGGCGACAAGGCCACTGCCAAGCGACTGGCCCAGGAGGCCAAGGTGCCGACGGTGCCCGGCTCCGCGGGCACGGTGCAGGATCTCGACGCGGCGCTCGCGGTGGCCGAAGGCATCGGGTTCCCGGTCATCATCAAGGCGACGGCGGGCGGGGGCGGGAAGGGCATGCGCATCGCGACCGACGCGGAGCAGTTCGCCCAGTCGTTCACCCTGGCCCAGAACGAGGCGCTGTCCGCCTTCGGCAACGGGGAAGTCTATCTCGAGAAGTATCTGAGCCGGCCGCGGCACGTCGAGATCCAGGTCATGGGTGACATGCATGGCCGGGTGACGCACCTCGGCGAGCGCGACTGCTCCGTGCAGCGGCGCCACCAGAAGCTGATCGAGGAAAGCCCGAGCCCCGCGCTGACGCCCGAGATCCGCCAGAAGATGGGCGATGCCGCGGTAATGCTCTCGTCGGCCATCAACTATGTGGGGGCGGGCACGATCGAGTTCCTGCTTGACGAGTCGGGCGAGTTCTACTTCATGGAAATGAATACCCGGATCCAGGTCGAGCATCCGGTCACCGAGATGGTGACCAGCTTCGACCTGGTGAAGGAGCAGATCCGGGTGGCCGCGGGCGAGCACCTCTCGTTCAAGGGCGACGGCTCGAGGCTCCGGGGTCACGCCATCGAATGCCGGGTCAACGCCGAAGATCCCTACCGGAACTTCCAGCCCTGCCCGGGGCAGATCACCGCGTATCATCCACCGGGCGGGCCGGGCGTCCGGGTCGATACCCACGTGTATGCCGGCTATACCGTCCCGCCGTATTACGATTCACTGCTCGCCAAGGTCATCGTGCACGGCAATGACCGCGAGGAGGCCCTCAACCGGATGGCGCAGGCGCTGGACAGTTTCATCCTCGAGGGCGTCACGACCACGATCCCGTTTCTGGCTCGGATCATCCGTCATCCGGACTTCGTCGCCGGCCGGGTGGACACCAAGTTCCTGGAGCGGCAGCCGGAGCTTTTTCAGCCAGACTCATGAAGCTGGACGTCGTCTTCACCCCGCTGGGCCTCCCGTCGGCCGAAATCCAGGGCCGCACCCTGTTCGTGATCGACATCCTGCGGGCCACGACCACGATCTGCGCGGCGCTCACCCACGGCGCCCGCGCGGTCATCCCGGTGGCCGAAACCGACGAAGCGCTCCGCCTGGCCCAGACCCTCGACAGCGCCGACGTCGTGCTGGCCGGCGAACGCCAGACGCTCCCCATTCCCGGTTTCCCGCTGGGCAACAGCCCGCGCGAGATGACGCCGGAAGCGGTCCGCGGGAAGACCATCATCCTGACCACGACCAATGGCACCCGGGCCATCCTGGCAACCCAGGGCGCGGCGGCGGTGTATCCCATGGCGGCCGCCAACCTTACGGCGGCGGGCCAGCGTGCCCGGGAAGTCTGGGAGCGGGACCGCGACCTGGTCATCCTCTGCGCCGGCCGGGATGGGCACTTCGCGCTCGATGATGCCTACGCGGCGGGGCGCCTCGTCATGGCCGCGCTGGGCACCGCCCGGCGGCGCCGTGGCCTCAACGACGCGGCGCTGGCCACCCTCGATCTGGTGCGCCGGTATGGCCTGCGATGGGAGCGCCCCCTGGCATTCAGTCAGTCGGGGCGGGCGCTCGCGGACACCGATCTCCAGGCCGACATCCTCGATGCAGCCCGGGAAGACGCGTACCCTGTGCTCGCCCAGTATCACGAGCGGCGGGTGACTCTGGTGCAGGAGGCGGCATGAGCGCAGAATCCCGGCGCCGCATCGGCGCCATCGCCGCCCTGGTCTTCGGCGTGTTCGCCGCGCTGGCCCTGCTCCCCGGCGACTCGACGGGACCCCTGGGCAATTCGCTCGGCCACTTCCTCCGGGTCACCCTGGGACTTGGCGCCGTCTGCATTCCGCTGCTCGGGTTCGGTGTGGCGCTGGCCGGCTTCCAGCGAGCCCCGAATCTCGACATGAAGCGCACGGCCATCCTGCTCGGCGGGTTGAGCATCCTGGTGCCCTTCGTGATCGGTGTCTTCGCCCACATCAATCCCCGTGATTTCGATCCCCCGCTCGGCGAATGGCGGGTCGCCGCCCAGCTCACCGGCCTGGTGCCGGGGCTGCTGGCTCGCGGGGCGTACAACGCCATCGGCTTCGCCGGGGCGCTCCTGTTCGGCTTCCTCGCCCTCTCTGCGCTCACGATCCTGACCATCGCGTGGCACCCGCTGCAGCGCCTCGAAGGCGGCAAGCCCGGCGAGCAGCCCCTCACCCTGGACTCGGTGCCATCGCTGGCGTCGACAATGGCGGTGCCGTCGGCCCGCCGGCCCGCCCCGCCGGTCGAGGAGGACGAGGATCCGATGGTGATCCCGATCTCGCGGCGGGAACGCAAGAAGAAGGGCGAAAAAGCCGCGAAAGGCGAAAAGAAGAAGGCGGAAGGGGGTTCGCAGGAAGAGGACGAGCTCCCGCCGATCGACCTGTTGACCCCTCCCTCGAAACAGGATGTGGATGCGGGGCAGGCCGAGCTCGACCGCCTGGGCCAGGTGCTGCTCGAGACGCTCAAGACCTTCAAGGTGGAAGGTTCGATTGCGGGGCGGACCACCGGTCCGGTCGTGACGCAGTTCGAAGTGGTGCCCGCGCCCGGGGTGAAGGTGGGCCGGATCGCGAACCTGGCCGACGACATGGCGATCACGATGCGGGCCCAGTCGATCCGGGTGGCGCCGATTCCGGGCAAGGGCGCGGTGGGCGTCGAGATTCCCAATCCGACGGCGCGCATGGTCACGCTCCGCGAGCTGTTCGAGACGCCGGAGTGGGACAACTCCCGCGGCGCGCTGCCCATTTCGCTCGGGCGGGATCTCGAGGGCAAGCCGGTCATCGCGGACCTGGGCAAGATGCCGCACCTGCTCATCGCGGGTGCTACGGGCTCCGGGAAATCGGTGGCGATCAACACGATCATCACCAGCCTGGTGTATCGCTACACGCCGAGGGAGCTGCGGCTCCTCATGATCGACCCCAAGATGGTCGAGCTCTCGATGTACAACGCCCTGCCGCACCTCCGGCACAAGGTCGTGACCGACAATCACGACGCCGCCAAGGTGCTCAAGTGGGCCGTCTTCGAGATGAACCGGCGGTACGCGCTGCTGCACACCAACCAGGCGCGCAACCTGGGCGATTTCAACCGCAAGGTGGTCGAGGGCAAGCCGCTGCTGAATCCTCCGCGACCCAAGCCGACGATCAGCTCGATCGCTGCCGAGGCGCCGGATACCCCGCCGGACCCGGAGCAGGAGGACAGCTATACCGAGGGTATCCTGCCGCTCATCGTGCTGATCGTCGACGAGCTGGCTGATCTCATGATGACGGTGCAGGGGGAGGTCGAAACGCCGCTGGCGATGCTCGCCCAGAAGGCCCGCGCCATCGGCATTCACCTGATCCTCGCCACGCAGCGGCCCAGCGTGAACGTGATCACCGGCCTGATCAAGGCCAATTTCCCGAGCCGGATCGCGTTCCGGGTGGCATCCAAGGTGGACAGCCGCACCATCCTGGATCAGAACGGCGCCGAGGCGCTGCTGGGCAACGGCGACATGCTCTTCCTCCCTCCCGGCAAGAGCGAGCCGATGCGGCTCCAGGGTGCCTACATCGCCACGGAAGAGACCGAGCGGGTCATGGACTGGTACCAGGGCCGGAAGGAAGCCCGGGTCGCGGCCGCGGCGGCCGCCGGGGCCGCCGCCGCTCAGGAGCCGGATATCCTCGTGCTGATCAGGGCCCAGGAAGCCGAGGAAGAGGGCGAGGGCCCGGCCGAGGATGTCGGCGACCGGGATCCGCTGTTCCGCGAATCGGCCGAGGCGTGCATCCAGAATGGCGGCGGATCGACCTCACTGCTGCAGCGCCGGCTCAAGATCGGGTACGGCCGCGCGGCGCGCATCATCGACCAGCTGCACTACGCTGGAATCCTCGGGCCTCCGGATGGCAGCAAGCCCCGTGAGGTGCTGATCGGGATCAGCCAGGTCGACGAGTACTGCCGTCCCTGACCCCGGGGGTCAAGCTGGAACGACCCCCGGCCGACGATACAGGTGAGACAGGACGCCCTGCCGGCGCTGACAGCGGGCCGGCGGGGCCGTATATTTGGGGCCGTGGAGGGAGTACCGACTCCCCCGCCCATCCTACTCACCTCAGTGCGAGAGCGACCGATGGCCCAAGACGCTCCGAAGGCGGCCTCGAGTCATGAGGCCATCGATTGGAACGCCCTGCTTGCGCCCTACCGCGAGCCCTCGCGGTGGCGCAGCCTCTGGCAGCTGGGAACGACCGCGCTGCTCCTGGCTGCCTTCTGGGCAGCGTCCTACTGGAGCCTCTCGGTCGGCTACTGGCTGACCCTGATCGTGGCAGTCCCTGCCGCCCTGATGGTGGTCCGGCTGTTCATGCTTCAGCACGACTGTGGTCATGGGGCGTTCTTCCCGTCCCAGCGGATGAACAACCTGGCCGGATCGATCATGGGCATTGTCACTCTCGTGCCCTACGAGTACTGGCGACGGACCCACTCGATGCACCATGCCACGTCCGGCGATCTCGACCGCCGGAACCTGGGGGACATCGACACCCTCACCGTCCGCGAATACCTGAGCCGCCCCCTCCACAAGCGCATTCTCTACCGCATGTACCGGCATCCGCTGGTGCTGCTCCTCGTCGGCCCGGCCTGGCAGTTCATTCTCAAGCACCGCCTGCCACTCGACATTCCGCGGAGCTGGAAGCGGGAGTGGTTCAGCGTGCACTACACCAACATCGGCCTGGCCGCGGTGGTCACGGTCATGTGGCTGACGGTCGGCATCGACAAGTTCCTCATGGTCCAGCTCCCGATCACCCTGATCGCGGGGGCCATCGGGGTGTACCTCTTCTACGTGCAGCACCAGTACGAAGACACCTACTGGCGGTACCGCGAAGCGTGGAATTACTTCGCCGCCGGCCTCGAGGGGGCGTCACACCTCAAGATGAACAAGGTGCTGCAGTGGTGTACCGCCAATATCGGCCTGCATCACATCCACCATGTTTCCAGCCGGATCCCGAACTACCGGCTGCAGCGCGCGTTCAATGAAAACCCGGCCCTGCAGGAGGCCACCACGCTGACCCTGCCCGGCAGCGTGAAGACGCTCTGGCTCACGCTCTGGGACGAGGACGATCGGCGGCTGGTGAGCTTCCGGGACCTGAAGGCCATCAAGGAACGGATCACACGCGAGATCGGCGCCGGTGCCGCCATCATGGCCAGCAAGCCGCAGGCGGTGCCGAGGAACTGGCAGTGAGAGATGGCTAGACGGACAGACGGGTAGACGGGTAGACAAAACGAAGGGTCTGGCGGGGGGGCAAGATCGGGTCAACAATCCCTTTCTGCCACCTCCGTTTTCTTTTTGGTTATTGCCTGTCGGCGCTCAGCTCAAGATTGTGGGCATGCGCGCCTGTGAGCGATTGAGGGCCTGGGAGCTGGCGGACAAACTCGCCCACGGGGTCTTTGACCTAACCGATCGGTGGCCCAGGGAAGAACGATTCGGCCTCTCGGCGCAAGCTCGCAGATCGGCTTTCTCGATCCCGGCGAACATCTGTGAAGGAGCATCGAAGCGAGGCCGTGGAGAGTTCGGCCGATACCTGGATATCGCCGTAGGTTCAATGGCAGAGCTGGCGTACACCCTTCGTTTCGCTCGGCAGCGAGGCTGGATAGACGATCAGGTTTGGACCAGCGTCGACGAATTGCAGGCCGAAGCTGCACGGGTGCTTTGGGGCCTCCACCAGGCAATCAGACGGAAAGACGGGCGCTGAATCAGGATTCTGCCCGTCTTACCGTCTTCCCGTCTACCGACGCCTTGCGCCACCCCCGCCCGCTCCGCCCATCCTCGGCGCGCTGGGCCGATATCCGCCGGCACCTGCCCCTGGAGAGCTGGGCGGTCGTGAGTACGACTGCGCCCGCTGGCGCGCCTGGTAGTCCCGTTCCAGCCGCTGCCGGTTCTGGTCCGCCGGATTCGGCCGTGTCTCAGGGCGGTTGGTGTTGCCGGGGTTTACCTGCCCGCCGCCGGGCGGGCGATTGCCCGGACTTCCCGGATTGACCTGCGGACGACTGCCGGCGTTCCCGCCGCTGGAGGGAGGCCGATTGGCCGGAGGGCGATTTCCGGGGCTCCCCGGATTGACCGCGGGGCGGTTCCCCCCGGTAGTGGGTCTGAGTCCCGGATTGTCGGGACGGCCGTTCGACTTCCATCGGTTCCCGTCGCGGGATTCCCAGCCATTGTTCGTCCGGCGCTGCACATTACCGTCGCGATCAACGAAGACGTTGTTCCGCTTGTCTCTCGCGATGCCGGGCTCCCGGATGGCCGGCCGGGTGCTGACCGCGGGCCGCACCTCGGGCCGGTTGTAGATGTTGTTCCGGTTGCCGCCATACGGCATCGGCCTCGGCCGATACCCACCGCCGGGGTTTCCGGGACGATAGCCGCCCGGCGGACGGTAGTACGGTGGCCGGTACCCGCCGGGACCATACCACCCGCCACCATACCAGCCGCCATGCCAGCCCGGGGGTCGATACCAGCCGCCCCACACCATGCCGGCGTGCATGAAGCCCCAGCTCCAGCCATAGCCGAAGCCCCAGCCTCCCCAGTAGGAGTAGTGCGCCCCGAATCCCCAGGTGTACGGGTACGGGTAGCAGTAATAGGGCCCGTAATAGGGCGGGTAATACCAGCCGGTGCCGTAGACGATGGTGCCATAGTAGGGATACGCCCCGACGTAGCCGCCGGTATATCCCACGTACACCACGTCCGGCGTGCTCTGGTACACCTCGACGTACTTGACGTTGTACATCGGGCTGCTGGGCGGGATCTGCTGCACCGATTGCGGCACCGAGTCACTGACCTCCCAGGGGCCGGTGGCGGTTTCGGAGACGTACCAGACCGCATCCGAGCAGGCGTAGTACATCCCGTTGATCTTGAGGACCGACGTCGGCGTATTGACCGCGTAGAGGATTCCCGTTCCGGTGATCTGTTCAAACCGCGGCTCGCCGTCGTACTTGACCTCGAGGGTGGCCTGGTCCCGCTTGATGGCCGCGGTCTGCGGCACCGCGGCATCGGCCACCGCGTCGTCGGCCTGCGCCGTCCCCGGCACGCTGGCGAGCACCCGCCCCTTCACGCCGTCCGGCGGGATCCTGCTGAAGTCATCCGGCACGGAGTCCGGCGGGATCCAGCGCCAGTGCCCTGTCACTTCCCGGCTGGCGTACCACCGCCCGCTGATCAGCAGGTAGTAATCCTGGGTCGGGATGTCCTTGAACACGTCGCTGTCGGTGTTGCTCACGTAGAGCAGGTCCGTGCCGCTGATCGGCACGAACACCGGATCGCCGTCGGTGGAGATCAGCTCCGTCGGCGTCGTCGCCACCATCACGGCGGGAGCGGGAAGGGTGTCCGATTCCGGCGCCTTCGTCGAATCGGGTGGCACCAGGTTGGCAATGGCCGCCGGCGGCTCCGCGATGTGCTTGAACGGTCCGGTGGCGGCGGGGGCCGTGTACCAGAAGCGCCCGCCGTTCAGGTAATACGTCTTCCCGGACGGATCGTAGACGATCGCGTACGGCGAGTTGACGACCCGCTGGTACGAGGTGTTGGGCAAGTCGCGCAGCTGCGGCTTGCCGTCAATGACGACCAGCACGGTCCGCTGCTTGGCGAACACGATCGTCGGCGGATCGAACTTGAGGCCGTCGGCCGTGCCACCCCGTTCCTGCAACGAAGCCGCGAGCGACGTCTTGATGGAGGCGAGCGAGGTGGTGAGGGTCCAGCTCTGCCGGGCCACCTTCTCGATCAGCTCACTCAGCGCCGCCTGCTGCGTGGAGTCGACGGATGGGAACCGCAGCCGGGTGATGACCACATCGCCCAGGTGCACGATGTCGGAGTCACGATCCGTCGTCATCCGGACGGTCGACCACGCCGCGCCGAACACCGGTGCGCCGTTCGGCTTGCGAGTGACCGACACCGCCGAGCGGGCGTAGAGATGATCCCCGATCAGGCTGTCCACCTGCGGCTGGTACAGGGTGACCACCAGGCTGTCGGTCTCGATTTCTCTGGGCCAGTCATTGAACTGGTCCTGGGCCAGGAGTGGTCGGGCAGAGCTGAGGCAGGTGAGTGCCGCCAGAGCGTACAGCAGGCGGCGATTCTGGATGAGGCGGGTCATGGGATCTCGCATTCTGGCCTTCACATATCTGATGACGCCGGAGCGTGGAGGCTTCACACCCCCCGGCTCACTGCCTGACACGGATTGTACTCCCCATGTTAACTCCACGCCAAACCGGGCGGTGGACCGCATTTGCTCCACCCGGCGGGGCCACTATTCTCCTCCACAGTCCGCGGGCGACCATCCGATCAACCTGGAGGCTACATGAGACGGCTGGCCAACCACTTCCTGCGCGGCCTGGCGATCACCGCGCCGCTGGCGCTGACCATCTTCATCATCTGGCAGGTCTTCGTCACGGTGGACCGCTGGCTCCATCTCTCGGTGCCAGGACTCGGCTTCCTGATCGCCGTGGCGACGATCACGCTGATCGGCATGCTGGGCTCGGGACTCCTTACCCGCGGCCTCGTGGCGGCGCTGGAAGAGCTGCTCGCCAAGGTGCCGCTGGTCCGCCTGGTCTACTCCTCCTTCCGTGACCTGATCGACGCCTTCGTGGGCGAACGCCGCCGCTTCCGCCGGGCGGTCAGCGTGGCGCTCTCCGAGGATGGCGCCATCAAGGCGATCGGATTCGTGACCCGGGAGACGATGGAGCAGTTCGGACTGCAGGATCATGTCGCGGTCTACCTGCCGCTGTCGTACAGTTTCGCCGGTCACCTCGTGATGGTGCCCGCCAGCCGGGTGAGTCCCCTCGCCTTCGAGGGGGCCGACGCGATGGCCTTCGTGGTGTCGGGCGGGGTGGCGGACAGCGCCCGCACGTCGGGGACCTAGTTCGCGACCGGCTTGTCGCAGCCTCCGCCCACCCGGTATTCTTCGAGTATGAATCCGCCCCCCAGCGGGACCGAGGCCGGGACGCCAGCGGGACTCACGACCACCCGGGCGCCGTTCATCGAGCAGGCCCAGGCCAGCGGCCAGCTCTACATTCCCCAGCCGTACGAACTGTACAGCGAGGACAATCACCGGACCTGGGGTCAGCTGCTGGAGCGGATGAAGCCGCGCTGGGAGCGGTATGCCAATGCCCGCTTCCTCGAAGGGGTCGCCGCGCTGCATCTCGATGCCGCCCGGGTGCCCAGGCTGACGGACATCAACCGGTTCCTGGAGCCGCGTACGGGGTTCAAGGCCAAGCCGGTCAGCGGGTATGTCCCGGCCTACCTGTTCTTCGATTGCCTGAAGCAGCGTGAATTTCCCACGACCATCACTGTCCGCGACGGATCCTCGCTCGATTATCTCCCCGAGCCGGACATCTTCCATGACATCGCCGGCCACGTCCCGATGCACACGGACCAGGCGTTCGCCGGGGCGCTGGTGCAGTTCGGCGGCTGTGCCGAACGGGCGGCTCTCCGCGCCGGGGCCATCAAGGATGAGCAGGAGCGGATCCAGGTCCTCACCAGCATCATCAAGGGCCTGGCCCGCTTCTTCTGGTTCACGGTCGAGTTCGGACTGATGCGCGAGCGCCCCGGGGCGCCGATCGAGCCGGGACGGGTCCGCGCCTACGGCAGCGGCCTGCTCTCGAGCTATGGCGAGCTGGGCCACTCGGTGGACTCGCCCAAGGTGCAGCGCTACCCGGCGCAGATCGAGTGGATGATCAACCAGTACTTCGAGATCGATCACTACCAGCCGCTGCTGTTTGTGATCGAGGACTTCGACCACCTCTTTGCCCTGGTGCGCGAGCTCGACCGCCGGATGGAGGCGGGGCACCTCGATCACCTGGCCGAGGGAGAACCCGAGGTCAACCCGGTCGACCTGAAGAGTTTCCTCGATGTGGCTCTGGGGAGGCAATCGTAGCAGCGCTTGTCGGCGGGTCGGCGGATCGGCGAATCGCTAACCCCTGACCCCTGACCCCTGACCTCCAACCCTCCCAGATCCTCCCGCCTCGCAGAATCCAGTCCTTGTCCCGCCCGAATTGGATGACGAAGCCCCGCCGCTAATCGCTTAGCGTGGGCCATGTGCCCGACCCGCGTCTTCGTTCCCGTGGATGAATGGTCCGACGCCCGTCACCGGCTGGGCCTTTCCGGGGAGCACCAGGCCATCGCCTTCCTCACCTCGTGCGGCTGGGAGGTGGAGGCCCACCGGTTCCGCTGCGCGGGCCACGATCTCGACCTGGTCATCCGCAAGGGAAAAACGGTCGCCTTCGTCGAAGTGAAGACGAGGGCCAGGGCCGGGGCCGATGAACCGCTGGCGGCCATCGGCGCCCGGAAGCGGAAGGCCATCGCGCGAGCCGCGGAGTGCTGGCGCCTCCGGTTCGGCCGCCGGGAAGACGAGTGCCGCTTCGACGTGGTGGTCATTACCGGTGAGGGCGAGCAGCGACGGGTCGAGCACCTGGAAGACGCCTGGCGCCTCTACCGATGACCAGCTCGACGGCGCCCCGAGTCGTGCCCTTCGGCGACGCGTCGTCGCCTGCGGCGGCGGAAGCCTGGGAACTGGCACTCGATCTGTTCTTCGAGAGCTGGCGGGTGAGCAATGGATGGCCTCCCGCCGACGCGCGGAGCTTCCGGCAGCGGGCGCTCACCCTTTCCCGGCTGGTGGGGGTCGCGGCGCTCACCCGGTGCGCCGTGATCGTCGAGATCCACCTCAGCTCCGCTCGACAGTCGCTGGTCGATCTCGAGGGAGAACTGGGCCGATTGCTCAAGTCCGGGCTGGCCACCCGTCCGTCGGTCGAGACCTGGGTGAGCTGGTCCACCCGCCTGGGGATCGCCTTGGCCCGCTGGCGCGGTGAAGCGAGGTCCGCCCGCGCGCATACCAATGTGGAGCGTAATAGGCCACAAGCTGACTCTTGATTCGGACGATGTTCGGTGTAATATTGTCCGAGAGATATCGCTGTGACGCAATGTACTCCACAATGACACTGTGAGGATTGAATGGCCGTCGAAGCCCAGAAGGATACGAACAAGCTGGATCCGGAGCGCCGCAAGGCGCTCAACCTGGCCATCACCCAGATCGAGAAGCAGCTGGGGAAGGGCTCCATCATGCGGATGGGGTCGGAAAATCCCCGGGTCCGGGTCCAGGCCATCCCGACCGGCGCCATCAATCTCGATGCGGCCATCGGCATCGGCGGCATTCCGCGGGGCCGGATCACCGAGATCTACGGCCCGGAATCCTCCGGCAAAACCACCCTCACGCTCCACCTCGCCGCCAACGTGCAGAAAGCCGGCGGAGTCGCCGCGTACGTCGATGCCGAGCATGCCCTCGATGTCGAGTATGCCCGGAAGCTCGGCGTGGATGTCGAGAACCTGCTGGTCTCGCAGCCCGATACCGGGGAGCAGGCGCTCGAAATCGTCGAGATCCTGGTCCGCTCGGGAGCGGTGGACCTGGTGGTGGTGGACTCGGTGGCGGCCCTGGTCCCCAAGGCCGAGATCGAGGGAGAAATGGGAGACAGCCACATGGGCCTGCAGGCCCGGCTGATGAGCCAGGCGCTGCGCAAGCTGGCCGGCGCCATTGCCCGCTCCAACTGCTCGGTGGTGTTCATCAACCAGCTGCGCGAGAAGATCGGCGTGATGTTCGGCAATCCCGAAACCACCACCGGCGGCA
>DATEHG010000216.1:0-14704 GCA_035279705.1 Gemmatimonadales bacterium | reverse complement strand
GAGGCGATGTCCGCGCCGAGCGTGAGGCGCCAGAGAAAGAGGAAGACCAGGAACGCCGACGGCTGGCGGTCGTGACCCACGAGGTCGGCCATCAGCGTATCCAGCACGTAGGCGTCCACTTTCACTGCCGTCATTGCACCGCTCCCCTGTGGCAATCGTTGCCATAGTAACCCCTGCACGCCTTGTGGCGCCAGCACGTCGCCGCAGTATTGGGGCGGGCAGCAGCCACCTTCATCCAGCCGGGAGCAGCAGATGATCAAGGGGATCAAGTTCGTCGGCGTGCCGGTCACCGACCAGGACCGCGCCCTCGAGTTCTACACCAGGAAGCTCGGCTTCCGGGTCATCACCGACCAGCCGTTCGACGACAAGCAGCGGTGGATCGAGCTGGGCATCGGGCGGAGCGGCGCCGGCATAGCGCTGTTCACCCCGCAGGGGCACGAGGACCGGATCGGCGGCTTCACCAGCATCTCGTTCGTGGCCGATGACGTCGAGAGCACCTGCAAGGCGCTCAAGGCCGCGGGCGTCACGTTCATCCAGGAACCGGAAAAGGCGGACTGGGGCACCGCGGCGATCATCGCGGACCCCGACGGGAATCAGTTCGTCGTCGGATCTGGCTGAGGGGAGAAAGGAGAAAGGCGAAAGGCGAAAGGCGAACGGAATTCAACGAGTGGATGAGTTCCGCTCTCCTCTCTTCTCTCTCCTGCAGTTCAGGCTTCCGGCGGAAACCGGACCTGGTCCTTCCTTTCGGCCAGCATCCTCGTTGAGGGAGTCGAGCTGTCTAGTGCGCCCCGACGGCGAGTGCGCGCTCCAGCGAGCCGTGGGGTGCGGCACCCATCGCCTCGGCGAGACCGAGGAAATCCCAGGTGTTCCAGGCCTCGATGATCCGGTGGCCCCGGACCCGGACCATCGGGCAGCCGTGGAACGACACGGTCTTTCCCGTGGCACGGGACACCATCGTTGCGTGGCAGAGGGCGGCCAGCATCTCGCCGTTCTGGACTTCCCGCAACACCTCGATGTGAATGCTGCGGAAGGCGGCGTTGAACGCGCGGTGGATCGTCTCGAACTCCGCCGGGCCCTTGAGTGCCACGGGGCCGAGGCCGTGGGCCAGGCAGTCCGGATCCACCAGCTCCCGGATGGCGGCCGGCTCGGGGTGATTCCACACCCGGCGGAACCACTCCTGGCAGAATGTCTCAGTCATCTGCGCCTGCATGGGTCACCTCCGGGAGGGCCGGCAACGGCACGGGAGCCGAAACAGACGCGCCTATCCTGCGCCGCGGAGGCCGTTCGCGCAAGCACCGCCCTCTAGCGCTTCTCCGCGGTGTGGAGATACGCCCCGACGACTGACCTCACTTGAGCCTCCTAGCCGGATGGCGCCCCGTCCTGCGCCTGGAGTGACGAAACTGCGAGGAGACAGAAGACGGGAGACAGAAGACAGGAAAACCAGCGCATCCAGCGGAGTCGGGACATTCAACCTTCCGAGCAGTGGACGCCTGACTAACGGATAGAGCAACCTGGAGGCTTCCGAGCAGTCCCCGTCTCCTGTCTCCTGTCTGCGCAGGCCGGGTTGCGTCACTTCACCTCGAGTACGGAGTACATCCCCTCAGTATTGTGCTTCGGCCCCTCCGGCGAGTCCTGGAACATGCAGACCAGCGCCCACACCTCGCCCGCCTTGAGATCGGCGGTCACCCGGCTGGGGGCGGAGTCCATGGCAACCGCGCTCATGACGCGGGGCGCACCCTCGGTGAGGGCCGCGGGAAATTCCTTGAGCGCGAGGAGCTTCCAGGCGGAGTCCACCCGGATGCCGGGGCGGAAGCGGTAGAGCTGGACCTGGTGGGGGACGTCGTCGCGGTTGATGAGGTGGAAGCTGGCCGGCCCGGGGGCCACCGAGCCCAGGGCGCTGAAGGAGTAGTCGACGGCTTCGATCTCGATTGTGCGAACCGGGACTCGCTGACACGACAGGATCCCGACCGCGAGGCATGCTGCGGCAATCGCAGCGAACTTCGGCCCTGTCCCCTGACCCCTGTCACCGGAGGATTGCAGTTGCCGCTCCCGGCTCCCGGCTCCCCGCTCCCTGTCACCTCTCACTTTTCACCTCTCACCCTACACCAGGTACTTCGGCCAGAGATTCTCCGGCGTCCGGATGATGACCGAACCCGCCACCTTCGGATTCACCTTCGAGTCCCCAACTTCGATGGCGGCCTCGAAGAGCGGCTGCATTCTCCCCGCCTTCCGCGCGTCAACCCGGTACTGGATTTCCTTGAGCCGGAGCGTGCCGGGGTGGGTGTAGGTGACGGTGGTGAGCACGAGATCCACGCCCGGCCCCTTGGATTTGAACAGCTCGCGCAGGAACCGCTCGATGCCGAGCCGCTGCCACTGCTGGTTCACCTCGGCGGGGGCGTAGCGGATGGCGTGCGGACTCTCCTTGCCGGTGCCGGCCCCCTGGCTGTGCGCCCGCTCCCAGCCCGGGAGGCCGACATCGATGCCGGGAAAGAACTGCTTCTCATAGCCTTGCCGCGTCGTGGCCGGACCGAGCAGGGAGGTGATGACGATGCCGCCGAGCGCGTCGCGGCGGGGTGGGATCGGGGGAGGGGGGACGGGAGGCATAGGACCAGAGGACGGGAGACGGGAGACAGGAGACAGGAGACGGGAACAACTCCAATGTGCCACGGATTCCCGTCCCCCGCTGTGACCGCCATCCCTTCTGCCCGTCTAGCCGTCTACCCGTCTACCCGTCTATTCCTCAGTGCGCCGCCGGCAAGTCCGAATTGAAGATGTCCAGCGCCACCTTCCACGACCCGTCCCCCTGCTTGTGCCACACGGTGACGTACTTCCCCTTGTCGGTGATCGTGCCGGCCTTGGGGTCCTTGAAGGTCAGGGTGTAATTGCCGGAGGTGTAGGCCAGATCGCCGGACGCGGCGGCATCGGCCCGGGTGGCCTCCCACGCAATCGTCATCTCGGGCAGGGCGTAGAAGCCCGCGAACATGGCCTTGATGGCCTCGGGTCCGGTGGCGATCGGGGCGTTGGGGCCCATCATCGAGCCGGTCGCCTCGATCATGCCGACCGCGGCGGCGGTATCACGCCCTGCGAACACCTTGAGCCACGCGGCGTCCGCGGCCTTCACCGCGGCGATGGCGTCGGCGGTGTGATCGACGGGGGCAGGGGCGGGCTTCTGACAGGCGGCGAGAGCGACGGCGGCGAACACCAGCAGGGTGGAGCGCATGGACGAGGCCTCGGATGCGGGAGATGGAGGAAAGGAATGGGAGAAAGGAGAAAGCAGAAAGAAGAAGGGAAAAGCAATCCCCGCCTCAGCGGCGCCTCAATCAACTGGACGCTATCGTGGCCGGGCCGCAATCTGGACGTGAGGTCTGGCATAGAGCCAACCAATGATCGGGTCGAGGTCCTCATGCGCGAGGATGCCGCGTTCGACTACGAAGAAACCATGCTCCGGACCGAGGCCCGTGGGACGACCCTGGTCGAGCGGGCCACCCCCATAGAAGGGAATGCCGTCCCGCGCGGCGTCCGTCAGCAGTTCCGCAATCCACCCTTCGGCGCCGGTGTCATGAATGAGGTGAAAGACCGGTTCCTGCGGAGGAGTCTGGTAATCCCAGGGGCCGTAGGGACGATAGGGAGTGGGAACCCGTTGATGGCCAACCGGCGTGAGCCTCGGATCGATATCAGACCACGTGGCGCCGACAGGCAGGCTCCGGAGCAGCTTCAGGTACGACTCCACGGCCGCCTCGCCGCTGAAAATCATGCTGGGGCGGCTTCGAAAGAGCCCCAGCCGGATCAGCTCGGTTTCGATGGCTTCACCGAGGTCAGAGGATTCGCTGGATTCACTCATAGCTTCGCCTTCAACGTTGGACTGAACACCGCTCCCTGCTCACCGTTCCCTGTTCACCGTTCACCGTTCACCGTTCACCGTTCACCGACTTCCGCAGCACCAGGTGCGCGTGCCCGGTGGGGTACCCCGCGACTTCACCCACAACCTCGAAGCCGAGCTTCCGGTAGAACCCTGGCGCCTGGAAGGTGAACGTCGAGAGCACGATCTGCCGGCTCCCGCGCCGCACCGCCTCCCCTTCCGCTTCGGCCATCAGCCGGCGGCCCACACCCGCACCACGCAGCGGCTCCGCTACCCACACCTGCTTGAGCTCGCAGGTCTCGCCCCAGGTATGGCCTGCCGCCGCCGCGACGATCTGGCCCGATTCGTCCCGGAGAAAGATTCCCAGCAGCAGGCCGTCCTGGAAACCGGTGGCGGCCACATTGAACTCGTAGAGCCGGTTCTCGAGAAACTCGATGTCGGCGGAGGACGGCTGGGCGATGCTGAGGTGATGCATGAGAGGCGGGGGGAAAAAAAGGGAATGGGGAAAGGGAAACGGGAGACCCAAATCCAGTAACTCAAAGCACACCCACCCGAGTCGATCGTCCGACCTCGGGGACCGGGCACAGGGAACAGGAGACCAGTTTCCGATCTACGCCGGCGTCGGTGTCCTCGGTTCCTTCCTTGCCCTCGGCTCGATCATCCTCGGCTCGCCCTGGCCCTGCGCCACCATCTGTCGCTCCGCGAAATCCAGCCGTTCATGCACCTCGGCCAGCTCGGCGCGCAGCTGCTCCAGTTCCCCCGCCAGTTCGGCGGCGCGGCCGCGATTGATGTGGCCCTTGAGCCAGCTGATGGCGGCCCGCCCCAGCGGCGTGAACGAGATCAGGGTGATCCCGACCGCCGCCACGGCGTAGGGGTAGAGCATGTTGACGAAGTGAATCAGGTACCAGTCGACTCCCGGGCCCGCTTGCAGCATGATGACGCTCCGCGGAGAACTGCAACTGCGTGAACGGTGAACAGTGAACAGTGAACGGGAACCGTTGCCTCACCCCGCCTGTTCCAGCAGATAATACACATCGGTACGAATCCGTGAGGGATCCCGGTCCCACGCCGAGTCCCAGTGCCCGTAGATCTCCCAGCTCGGGCCCGCCTGGCGCCGGTCGTTCGCCCGGCACCACGCATGGATCGCCTCGTGCGCCGCACCAAGACGCCCGTAGGGCCCGAAATGTGTCACGGTCGCCACCGCGCCACCCGGCGTCGCCGAGACCACCACGTCGCCCTGGTCGGCAAACTCGCCGAGCAGCTCGACGCCGACCTCGAGATGAATCACGCCGTCACGGTACAGGGCAACGTGCCGTCCGCCCTTGGCCTGTTGCGCCTTCACCGCATTCCAGACCAGCCCGCACCACTGGGGCACCAGGCGGGGGAGGTCGGCCCTCGCCGCGACGCCGCGGATGACGGCGAGCGGATGACTTTCCACCTGCTGCAGTTGTACGGCGTATTGCGACATGGCAGTTCCGAATTTCTGAAGGGTCAGCCCACAGTTGAGCTATCGGAGAATAAGCCAGACGGCGAAGGCTAGCAGACAGATCGTCACCCAGGCTCGCCATGCGCCGCGGGCCCGATACCAGAGTCGGTCCTTCAACAGCACAAAGAGCCCGCCCGTTCCCACCGCCCAGGCACACATCCAGGTCAGGAAAGGGAGTGGGGTGGCGGGCCACTGCCACCACAGCGAAAGCGCAAAGCCGAAGCAGAGACCGACCGCACCTCCCCAGATCCAGCGGGCGGTTCTGTCCTGAGGCCCATCGGGAAATTCCCGGCTCGTTCGGCGGAGGGCGCGGGCGCGTTCCTCCTCCCATTGCGAATCGCCCACCGAGTGCCTGAACTAGGAGGGCCGAGCAGCGTACCGTCCAAAGGCGAACCGCCCGAACCCCAGTGCCAGCAGCCCGTAGATGGCAACCGTCGACCAGCCCATGGCATTGGTCAGTCCCGTCATCTGGATCCGCATGGCGACCCAGAACCCGGCCAGTTCACCGATACAGGCGCCGAGTGCGAGCGGCCGCATGAAGGCGGGATCGTCCACCTCGCGCAGGAACCAGAAGATGAGTCCGAGCTCGAGGATCGCGACGCCGAAGAGGCGGCCGAGGTAGAGGCCGGCCGGATCCGTCTGGATGCCGTACTGGGCCAGCAGCGAGGCGGGGGCAAAGATGAAGCCGAGGCCGAAGAGGGCGCCGACGATTCCGGCGACGGACAGCAATCCCTTGAAGGACACAGGGCCTCCGGGGAAGGGGTGATTGAGGGCGGCTAGGCGGCTAGGCCAACTTGCCGCCCTGCTCGCCTGCCGTCCAGTTGCCAGGCCGTCTAGTCTGCCAGCTCCCACCGTCCCGACGCCGTAGCCTGTACGGACACCCCCCGCGGCGTGGGACCCACCGTCATCGCCCCCGCCTGCAGGGTCACCAATCCGCTCGTCACCGACGCGTCTTCAAAGGCGCTGGCATTCGAGTATCCGTCTCGTGAAGTGGTCTCCGCGACCAGCCGGCCAAGATGATGCCCTGAGGCCCGGGCCAGTGTCTCGGCGTCGCGCTTCGCCCGATCGTACGCCAGGGCAAGCGCGCGGTCACGCGCGGGGTCCATGCTGTCGGCTTCGAACTCCACGTAACGGATCGTAGTGGCCCCCGCACGGAGAGACACCTCCAGGAGAAGGCCCAGACTGTCGAGGGCCGAGGTTCGAAAGGAGATCGAAGTCGAGGCTTCGAATCCTGTGGGAACGTCGTAGCGATCAGTCGACTGGCTCAGGTCGACACCCGAAACCTCAACGGAATCAACTATCTGACGCGATCTCAGGGCGGCGAGCACGGCACTAACTCGCTGTGCGTTCACGGTTGACGCCTCTGTCGGGGTCTTCCGCCGGCTCTCCACCTCGATCGAGAGCTTGGCACGAGTCGGGGCCAGCGTCACCACCCCGCTGCCCGAAGCGGTGACGGTGGCCCGGCCGGGACTCCCGGCCCCGGTGCAACCGGCGGTCAGCAGCCCCGCGACCAGTGCCGCGGCCCATTGGGTCGTCATGATTCCTCGCTTGTAGAGTGACTGACCGGGACGACGGATGAGACGGGGATCTGTGCACAGCGAGGGATTGAAATGTCGCGGTGGAATCGCCTCGGCCGATCAGCGGAACCATGCCGCCGGCCAGCCGGCAACGCCCATGGCAACCAGGACGACCCCGAGACCCAGGTACACCAGCCGGACCTGCAGCGGGCTGAGGCGGCTCATCCAGATGTGGCCTCTTACCATGGTCTGGATCCACAGCGGCATCGCCGCACCGATCCAGAGCATGAAGCCCCCGAAGACCACGATGACCCCGCGATACGGGGCGACGCCCATTCGCCCGGCGACGAGGGCCCCGAGGCAGGCGAGGATCACGAAAACCATCGTCGTGTGCAGGTAACCGCGCATCAATCCCCGGCCGCCGCCCTCACCGGCACCGCTGAAGGGCGTGTCAACTAGAGAGACGACGCCGTAGAGCACCATGAGCATCATCAGGACCACATACAGCATCCGCTGGGTGGATTGACCGGGCCCGGCGATACCGGCGTGGTAGTCCACCCCGAACGCCATGGCTATCCCCAACACGACAAGGCCGCCATAGAAGGCGAGGCGACCGGCGAACTTGAGCCAGTCACCGGAACCCCACGAGCCCCGCCGAGTCGACACGACGCGGGCGAGGAGATAACCTGCGCCAATCAGGACGAGGATGAGCCGGGGCAGGATGCTGGTCATCGGCAAGGCCGCTTCTACGGCTTGACGCAGCTCCGGAACCCCGGCGAATCAGCGGATGGCACGCAGTGCTTTGGCTGGGAGTGGAAGACGAGCTTCTCGTCCATCAGGACACGGACGGCCAGCCCGTGGAAGCTGCCGGGCCGGTATTGCGTGGCGATGATCGTCCGTCGAGCGGCGTCGGCGAGGGTGGAATCGATGGGCGACTTCAGTTTGATGGATCCGGGCTCCACCAGTCCGGAGGTATCCACCACGAACCCTGCATGAACGGTCACGGACTTCGACAGGGAATCGGCCGGGTAGTACCAGGTCCGCGGCTCGAGGAGCTTGGGCGGCCGGTCGAGTTCACGGGCGAGAAACACCTCGCCGACTACGGGTCCGGGGGCTGACTGGGCCACCGAAGCCGACGCGAAGCCGGCCCAGAGAAGCAGGAAGAGAAGTGGTGTGCGCATGCGAGGACGGGGTTGGACGCGCGGTCTGTTCAGCCACGATGTTGACCGGAGCCCGCCGCCAGCGCCCGCTCGATCCGCCGGTCCGGCACGAGCCAGATCAGGGCCACCGAGAGAAAGGCGAGCTGGCCCAGCCACGGACGGATCAGCGTCGCGCCGATCCCGATGACGTAGACCAGCGGCGAGAGCTTCCCCTTCCAGTCCGCGCCGACGGCCTGGCGCAGCACGGAACCTGCGCCCTGGGCGCGGATGATGGTCTGCTGCAGGACATAGTAGGCCAGCGCCGCCGCCAGCAGCACCGCACCGTAGGCGATGGTGGGGCCGGGTGCAAAATGATTCTCGCCCATCCAGCCGGTGACGAACGGGAAGAGTGACAGCCAGAAGAGGAAGTGGAGGTTGGCCCAGAGCACCGCGCCCGTCACCCGCCCGCAGACATGGAACATGTGGTGGTGGTTGCTCCAGTAGATCCCGATGTAGACGAAGCTGAGCAGATAACTGAGGAATACCGGTGTCAGCGGCTGGAGCGCCGCGAAGGTGGGCTCATGGGGGGCCCTGAGCTCCAGCACCATGATCGTGATGATGATGGCGATGACAGCGTCGCTGAAGGCTTCGAGGCGGTTGGTACCCACGCAGGGTTCTCCGGGTTACCTGAGGTTGGCGGAGTGGTGGGCCGTGAAGCGCACGCCTTCGAAGCGAACCAGCTCGCCGAAGGTGGCGGCCCACAGATAGCCAGTGCGGCCTTGCAGCAGGGCGTTGATGGAATTGACCGGCCCGCCGTCGGCGATGGACCGCGATTCCTGCACCCATCCGGAAGACGGCGTGCCCGGGCCGGGGGCGCGGGACGGCCGGCTCACGGCAGCGCGGTGAGCCGGGCGGTGAACCGTTGAGTAACCAGCTCGCGACATGCGCCGGGCGTCAGTCCGACTACGACACCTGCGGTGTCGAACGGGGCATATCCCGCGACTTCGACGTGGATCGAGTAGGTACCTTCGCGAAGTCCACCTCGGAGGGAGTCCGGCCCGGCATAGATGTCCGGGCCGGCTTTCAGGCTGTCGGTATAGCCGCCGAAACCCGTTGTCCCGATGGCGAGGCCGGCCAGCGGCGCGGACGATCCGGCGTCCACCGGCCGGAGCGCAACGGCCGGGTCATTGGAGGGCGCGCACTCCACGGGCCCTGAACTGCGAGCCGCCGTTCCGATCGCCGCGAGAAGCGCGAGCCACGTGCGCGTCAAGGAAACTCCTCCGCTGAATTCGACTACGGACCGGCGGACGCCCCTCACAAGTTGAGCCCCGAGGTCCGGTCAGGCAAGCAACCGGCGCTCGACCCGGGCCGGGACTGGTCGAGAAGCGCGATCTGCTCCTGAATCGCGCCGCTACGGGTTCGGCGCCTGAGGGGCGCCAGGCGCTCCGGCCTCCGAATCAACGTCAGCCTCCCACGCGGCGATCAGCGGCCGTAGCCGTTGCGCGATGTCCTGGCGCTGACTCGCCAGGTCGTTCCGCTCGCCGATATCGGCCGACAGATCGAAGACATACCGCTTGGCGCCATCCACCAGCAGCTTCCATGACCCCTGGCGCACGGCCAGCTGCCTGTTCTGGCCGACCGTGAACCGGAAGAACAGCGTGCGCTCCATGGCGCCGGCCTGGCCGGCGAGGATCGGGAGCAGGTTGATTCCGTCGGGTTTCGCCTCTGCAGGCACGGTCGTGCCCGTGGCCGCCAGGATCGACGCCGTGACATCCTGCACGATGCCAACCTGGTTCGACACCCGGCCGGGCGGCAGATGTCCTGGCCACCGGAAGATCGCCGGGACCCGGATGCCGCCTTCCCAGACGGTCCCCTTCCGGTTGAACAGCGGCGTGTTGCGCGACAGCCATTCGCCGCCGTTGTCGTTCATATAGATGACGAGCGTATTGCGATCGAGGCCGTGCCGCTTGAGGGCTCCGAGTATCTGGCCGATCCCCCGGTCCGCCCGCTCCACGATCGCGACATAATCCTGGCGGGTCGAGGTGGCCGAATCGTCCGGCTGGAGGAAGCGGGCGTGATCCCTGGCGACCGAAGGGTGATCCGGCACCTGGAACGGCCAGTGGGCGGCGTTGTAGGTCACCTCGAGGAAGAAGCCGCCACCGGCGTGCTCGTCGATGTACTTCACCGATCGCTCGGTGATGAGGTCCGTCATGTATCCCTCGACCTGCACCGGCGTGGCGTTCTCGAACAGGTCGGGGTCCCCCTCGCTGTTGGTGTGCTGGTAGTAGTCGATGTAGCCGCTCTTGAACCCGAAGAAGTAGTCGAAGCCGTGCGCGTTGGGGCTGAATTCGGGCCGGTAGCCGAGGTGCCACTTGCCGATCAGCGCCGTGGCGTAGCCGTTGTTCTTGAGGAGTTGCGGAAGGGTGTAGCCGGTGGCCGGAAGACCCGTCTGGCCGGCCGGTGATTTCGGGCCGGAGAGCGCGGCGTCGAGGCGGAAGCGTTGCTGGTACCGGCCGGAGATCAGCGCGGCACGCGTCGGGGTGCATTGTGGCGCGGCGTAGAAATCGGTGAGCCGGACACCGGCGTGCGCCAGGCCATCGAGGTTCGGCGTCCTGATGTCCGGTGCGCCGTAGACTCCGAGATCGCCATAGCCCATGTCATCGCTGACGATGAGCACCACGTTCGGCTTCGCGGGCGCCTGCGCCCCGGCGGGCCCGGCTCCCGCCGCCCCCAGCGCCATCACAAGGCCAGCCGCCCAGCGCCCCGCCTGCGTCATGGAGAGAGTCCTTCGTAGTCGGTGATCCTGTGTCTAGTGGTGACCGCCCCCGCCGCCATCCCCCCCGTGTCCGGCCCCGCCATCGCCGTGGCCCGCGCCGCCGTCACCATGGCCGGCGCCATGACCATCGTGCCCATGATGAGATCCCGCCGAGTCGTCGAGAAAACCAGTGCCGCTGGCATCCGCCATCGGCGAGCGGCCCCCTCCCACCCCGTCGCGCCGCCGGTCACGCCGCCGGACCGCGAGGAGAAAGAGGACCAGCGCCCCGGCCAGGAGTACGATCAACCACGAGATGGCGTCCATCCGAGTCTCCCCTGTTATGTTGAACCGATTGAATTCCTCCCGGCGGGGGGACGACGACGCTACCCCTTCGGCCACATCAGCGCGAAGATCCACCCGGTGGCCAGGGCGCTCAGCAGCGCATCCACGGCGTAGCGGAAGGTCGTGGACCACTTGCGGCCGTACCAGATCGAGAGTGGAACGGCGCCCATCGCGTGAGCCAGGAAGGTGATGACGGCGACATGGTGAAACACCGCGTGCCCCTGGCCGCCGGGGGGCATGAAGGTCCCCACGACGCACGACACGCTCGCCGAGATGGCCAGGACGTAGAGGAACCACAACCCCATCATCTTCCCGATCTGCCACGGTCCGTTCGGCAGGACGGTCAGGACCAGGTTCGGGCCGGCATCGCGCTTGGCGTCGTACTCCGGCGACTTCATGTAGTCCCCCGACCCGGGGTGCGGCACCACGTAGTCGTTGGGCGGCAGCTTGAACGGACGGAGCGCCGCCATCACGCCATCCTCGTCGGGGAGCCTCAGGTAGTCGCCCCGGTGCCATGGCGACATGTGAATGATCAGGGTAAGCACGAAGACGGCGACGGCGGAGATCACGACGGGCAGCAGCAGCGACAGGAAGGGAGTCACGGGGCGCCTCGGGTAGCTGGCCTGGGGAGCGGGTATTCTAATGCGGATGGAAGGGGCGGGTAACAGGAAGCCGCCCTCCCCCGATTCAGGGCTGCGCCTCGACGATCCGGACGTCCCGCTCCGCCGCGCCGGCCAGATGCCGCACGGCGGCCTGGTATTCCGGACTGCGATACGCGTCGTTCGCGGCGCCGAGGCTGCTGAATTCGACGATGGCGACGCGCTGCTGGAGGCCGGCTTCATAGGTATAGGCCGGCACGCCGGCCGCCAGTACCCGGCCCCCATGCGCTCGAATGACGGGCAGCGAGGCTGCCGCGTAACGGGCGAGCCCCGCCGGATCCGAGACCGATCGAAATGTCATGACCCAGTACGCACTCGGCATTGTCCACTCCTTCGCGCTGGAATGAATCGGGCGGCTACTTCACCAGCTCATACCGCATGGCCACCGCTCCCGAGGCAAACTCCAGCCGGCTCACGAGCCTCAGGTCCACCCACTTCGACAGTCCGGCGAACAGCGTCGGGCCGTGGCCAGCAATCCGGGGGTGCACCACCAACTCGTACTCATCGATCAAGCCCAGCCCGGCGAGTGCCAGCGGAAACTTCACCCCGCCCACCAGGATGCCCTTGCCCGGTTCCCGCTTGAGCCGTTCGACGGCCTGGCGCAGGTCCCCCCGCACCAGCTCCGCATTCCAGTCGACCCGGTCGAGGGTCCTCGAAACGACGTACTTCTTCTTCGGGTCGATCGCCCGGGCAAATCCTTCCATCCACACGGGTCTCGTGCCCGCCGGGACCGGCCACCGCCACGCCGATTCCATCATCTGGTAGATCACCCGGCCGAAGAGCAGGGCATCGGCCCACTCGAGGTTGGCGACCGCGTTCCGGTGCAGGTCCTCGTCCGCGATCCCCGCGCGATGATCGCAGCAGCCGTCCAGGGTGACGTTGATCGAATAGCGGAGGGGACGCGTCATGGTGGTTCGTCCGCCTCGCGCTAGGGCAGGTACGGCAGGGCTTCGACCAGCTGCATCGAAGCATGCGAGCGGACCAGCTCGCGCAGGAAGGGCGCATGCCCCTGGCCGATAATGACGAGGATGCGGTCGCCCGGCCCGGCGATGCGGGCCACGTTGGCGAAGATCCGCAGGTTGCGCTCGTACCACTGCGCCACCACCCGGGCGCCGACGTATGTGTCGCCCGCGCCGACGGTGGCCATGTCGGCGTAGGGCTCGCGGGCCAGTTGCAGGGTCGCCGAGTCGTTCAGGAAACGGAGATTGGCCCCGATGCTCTCTTCCCGCTGTTTCTTGTCCAGCAGCTGGACAACGCCGGCGACCGTGCGCTGAAAGCGGCCCGCAAAGGCGGTATCGTGGGCCTGGGCGTAGGCCATCACGGAGTCGATGCGCATGCCGAGCTGGAAGTCCACCGGGTAGAGGGCCGCGAGGTGCAGCTGTGCGGCCAGGCGGAAGCCGAGCTGGTGAATCTCGTTGCGGGTGAGCGCAAAGGTGCCGGCGAGGTAGCGGCGGTAGTCCGCGTTGATGGAATCGGATTCCGCGGGTTCCCGCTCGAGGGCGATCTTGGTGGGCCGGAACTTCGCCAGCTGCGCGACGACGGCTTGAATCTCCTGCTGTTTGGCCGGAGTGAGGACATCCACGCCCTGGAACTTGGCGTAGTCGGCGTTGGGATTGGCGAAGTGGAAGACGCCGAGGATCAGGACCTGGATCGGCGGTGCCGAGGGCGCGTGGGCCTGGGCCAGACTGTCGGAAGGCGAAGCGCCACTCAAGGCAAGGAACGCGCAGGCCGTCGTCAACAGTCGATCGAACCGCTGTCGCTTCACGGAAACCTCGATGTTGCAGTGAGGGACGGCCTGGGGGCCGACGGCTCCGCCTAAGCTGCGAGTCCGCGGTGCACCGGACAAGTCCGCGCGCTAAGGCGCGAGGTGGCCCCGTCGAGCGTCGGGAGGCCAGTTTCCCGCGAGGAATGTGTCGATCGCCGAGAAAACGGCGGCGGGAGCCTCGAGGTAGGGGAAATGCCCGACGCCGGGAAGCGCCACCAGCCGCGCATTGGGCAGCGTTGCCGCCCACTCCTCGGCGCCGGCGAAGGGCAGCGGGTCCACCGTGCCGTGGATGATCAGCGTGCGTGCAGGGAACGTCGCGAGACCGGCGCGCCAATCCCAGTCGCCGATGGACGCCATGGTGAACCGATCCACGCCCTGGATCTTGTTGCGGCGGCTCGCCGGCGTCCCGGCGCAGAAATCCCCCCGGCTGCGCGCCAGGGCGGTGGGATCATTGAAGAAGGGCCGGAACCACAGCCTGTAATAGGCCAGGCAGGCGGCCGCATCCTCCGGGTGGGCCCGGCGGATGTCCATCCAGCGCTGCAGGGCGTTCCGTTCGGCGGTGTCCCGCGACTGGTTCATCGCGGTGATTCCCGCGATCAGTTCTGAGCGTCGGAGGGGAATGCCGTCCACGATGATGAGCTGGTGGATCGCGGCGGGGAACCGGATGGCATACAGCGCGGCCAGTCCTGCGCCCCAGGAGTGGCCCAGGAGGTTGAGCCGGTCAAGATGGAAGTGGGTCCGGATGGCCTCGAGGTCATCCACGAAGCGCGCCGCGTCCAGGCCGGCGGAATCGGCAACGAGCGTTGATCGTCCCGCACCCCGCTGGTCGTAGAACAGCAGCACGTGGTGAGCGGCGAGCGGCCCCAGGTCCGGGGCGATGTAATCGAGGGTGAACCCCGGCCCGCCGTGCAGGACGACGACGGTGTCCGGCCCCGTGCCGACAATCCGGGTGAAGAGCTGGACGCTGTCGGCGGTGGTGACGAGGCCTTCCCAGCGGGGCAGGGAATCAGGGGCTGCCGCCGCGGCTCGGGTCGCGGAAGGCGTACAGGCGAGGGTGAAGCCCGCGTACGCGGTGAGGAGAATGCACGGGAGGTATCGCATCGCGCGCCGTCGGAGTCGAGCAGGTCGAGAGCCGGACACCCGCGTCAGGCTGCAGGTCCCTCAAATAAGAGCGCCGCGCAC
>DATEHG010000215.1:0-7553 GCA_035279705.1 Gemmatimonadales bacterium | reverse complement strand
TCAAGGAGAAAAGCGAAAAGCGAAAAGAGAAAAGGACTGCAGATACGGGGCAGTCCCGTTCGCCTTTCGCGTTTCGCTTTTCGCCTTTCGCCTTTCGCCTTTCTCTTTTCGCTTTCTCCGCGGTTACTGCTTCGAAATCGTTGCTGTGGAGGGCTGGCGCTCAGCCTGGAGCCGCTTGGCGACCGCCTCCGCCTGCCGCAAGACTCGCAGAATGTTGCCCTGGGCGAGCTTCGCCAGGTCCGCGTCCGACCAGCCCCGCCGGATCAGTTCCGCAAAGAGATTGGGAAACTTGGAAACGTCCTCGAGGCCATCGGGGCCGAAGTCGATGCCATCGAGGTCGCTGCCGATCCCGACGTGATCCACCCCGGCGACCTTGCGGATGTGCTCGATATGATCGGCCACGTCTGCGATGGTGGCCTTGGGCTGCGGGTGGGCCGTCTCATAGTCCTTGGTGATCTTGCTGCGCTGCGCGGTATCGGTCACCCCCTCGAGCAGCGGCTTCAGCGCCGCTTCTTCGGCGCGTTCCGCCTCCTGCACCTTGACCGACACGAAGCTGGGCACGAAGGTGGCCATCACCACGCCGCCGTTGGCGGGGAGCCGGGCCAGGATCGAGTCCGGCACGTTGCGGGGATAGTCCACCAGCGCCCGCGACGACGAGTGCGAGAACATGACCGGCGCCTCGGTGGTGGAGAGCGCATCGCTCATCACGCCGGGCGAGACGTGGGAAAGATCGACCAGCATTCCCAGCCGGTTCATCTCGCGCACCACTTCCTTGCCGAACGGGGTGAGGCCGCCGTGCTTCGCGGTGTCCAGCGCCGCGTCGGCCCAGTCCAGCGTCACGTTGTGGGTGAGCGTCATGTACCGGGCGCCGAGGGCGTAGTACATCCGCAGGGCGCCGAGGCTGTTCTCGATGGCGTGACCGCCCTCCATGCCGAGCAGCGAGGCGACGTGGCCCCGCTTGATGGCGCGCTCGACGTCGTCCGCCGTGAGCGCCAGCTCCAGGGCTTCCGGATACCGGGCGATCATCCGCCGGGCGATGTCGAACTCCTCGAGCTGGACCCGGGCATAGCCGCTGTCCTTGATCTCTCCCGGGATGTAAATGCTCCAGAACTGCCCGCCCACGTGGCCCGCCTTGAGCCGCGCGATGTCGGTCATCCCGGGCGTGGGCTTCCGCAGGTCGTACGCCGCCACGTCCATCGGGGCCTTCTTGTTCTCGCGAATGACCCAGGGCAGGTCATTGTGACCGTCGATCACCGGAAACTTCGTGAGCAGTTCGCGGGCGTGCTTGAGGGCGGCGTCGTCCTGGGCGTAGAGCGGCCCGGCCTGCGATGTCACGGCGAGCGACACGAGGAGCATTCCTGTGGTCAGGGAAAAGCGAGCACGGAGGCACGGAGACATTAGAGCATTCCTGGATTGAAGAAGTCTGCAGGCCAACGAAGATAGCTTCGAAACTCTGTCGTTCACTGCCCCCCTGCCCCCCTGCCCCCCCTGCCTATCTGCACCAGCTCCGGCCGAGAGACAAATTCCGGGCAGATGGTCTGGTCGAATTCGTACGGCCCGCCGGTCTCGGCGTCCGTCCAGGGAAACCCGCGGCAGACGGCGGGGTAGTCGGGATCGTCGTGAATCGTGCAGCTGTTCTTCACCAGAAACACACAGTAGCCCCGCCGGATCCGGGTGCGCCACTCTCCCCAGCGGTTCTGGTAGACCTTCTGCCTTCCGTACCGGGCGCCCAGGCCTTCGGCCTCCTCGTCAGTCAGCGTCACGCCGTAGGCGCAGCAGGCGGAGTGATGGGGGCAGGGAAAGCAGGGCAGCTTCGGGAATTCGCCCGCCATGGTCAGTTGGCCGGCGGGCGGGATGACCACACCTCGGTGAGCGGCACGCCGTCGAGCGGTTCCAGCGGCTTGATCCCGAGGACCCCGGCCAGGGTCGGCGCGATATCGACCGTTCGCGCCACCGACAGCCGCTTCCCCGCGCGGATGCCGTGACCCCAGAAGGCAATCGGGACCGAGACGTCGTCGGGATTCGAGGTGCCGTGCGTGGTGTACCCCGTTCCCGACGACCAGATCCATCCCGTGTCAGGGGCGGCACAGGCCAGCCACCTGAACGAGGCCGGGAGGGAGCGCCGCCAGCGGTCGGCGTCTGTGTCAGTGGCCGGCGCTTTGGCCAGGCTCGTGGGTGTGAACACCTTGCGGATGCCGGGCACCGCGGCAATCGCCGCCGCGATCCGGCGAGAGAGCGAATCGGTGTCGATGCCCTTCGACGCCAGAACGGCGAAATCGCCGAAGACGAGTCCGCTCTCCACGCTCAGATCAGGATCCGCCCCGATGCGGGCCTTGAGGGAGTCATTCATGGCGCTGATCATCGCGTCGAGTGAAACCCTCCCGCCCTTCCGCCCCGCGGCCTGCTCGGCCTCGGGAAAGGAGGTCACGCCGTGGTCCCCCGTGAGCGCGTAGATGATCCGCCCGTGCGGTACGAGACGCGCAAGCGAATCCTCAAGCCGGCCGATCGTGTGGTCGAGACGGAGCAGTTGGTCGTGGATCTCCCGCGAATCGGGACCGAACGCATGGCCCACGTAGTCAGTGGCCGAAAGACTCACGACGAGCAAATCCGTGCCCGGCCCCTTGCCGAGTCCGAGCTGGGCCGCACCCTCGAGGGCGAACGCCACCGTGAGCGAATCCATCCACGGATAGTTCGGGAGCGCCTGGGCCATGGCGCGCGGCGTCGTTGGGAGCGGGTGCGGGAAGGTCCGGTCTGACTCGGAGTTCTCCCAGGGCTGGTCGTCGATCTCGGTGTAAGCCGACGCAGGGGCGAGCAGCGTCCACTGCTTGCCCGCGAGCGCCGCGGCCCAGGGCCGGGCGTCGAAGTCCCGGACCCAGGCCGGCAGCGAATCGGGATAGTAGTACGTGGAGGAGGTGAAGCGGTCGACGGCGTACCAGAAGACCGCGCCCCTGGCCCGTCCAACCGGGAGGATAGCCCCGCGATCCTTGCGCGACACCGAGAGGACCCGCGAGGTCGAGTCGGCCGAGCGCATCCAGTCGTACAGCGCCGTGCCCTGGAAGCGGCGGGGTGACGCCCCCGTGCCCGGCACCTCGAGCAGCCGGGTACTGGTATCCGGCACACCGAGCTCGTTGGTGACAATGCCGACATCGCCCGGGTCTCTTCCGGAAAGCATCGTCGAGTGTCCTGGCGCGGTCTCGGTAATTGCGTGCTCCTGCCGGCCCGCGGGATACCAGGCACCCTTCCTGAGCAGGTTCCGGAAGCCTCCCCGCCATTCGTCGCGATAGCGCTCGAGATAGTCGCCACGCATCTGGTCGACCGCGATGAGCACCACCAGAGTGGGCCGGGGATGCACGGGCTTCTGGGCGGCGAGAGGGGCGATTCCCGTACTCAGCAGTACCCCGAACAAAGCACGAAGTACAGTGCGTCCGAGCCCCAAATCGGTGCGCCTGGACGCCTCGATCGGCTCCCCCGGTCCCCGATCTGTTGTGGCGCCGATACCCCCCTCGGCAGGCGAACTCCCGGTCACGGAACTGTAACTCATTGCAGGATTTAGCACTTGTAGCTGGCTCAGAACTCGCTCAAGGAGGCAATGTCAGAAATTCGAGACCCGGAGCCGCCAAGGATGCTGACGAAGACTCACAGGTCGAGCTGGACCCTACGCGGACTGCGTGCCGTCACCCTCATCGGCGTTCTGTTCGCCGTTGGGGCCTGCGGCACCGAGCCCGACGCCCTTCCGGCCGGAGCCGAGCAGATGACGGCCCTGCCGGATTACCAGGCCTGGTGGGCGCGGACCGAGGCCTGCTCCGGCCTGCAGGGCGAATTCAGCTCCCTGCGATTCTACCAGGTCCCCGGCGTATCCACGTTCTCCAGTACCGTCGGCACCGTGGTTGGCCTCTGGACCCGTGATGGCCGGGAAAACCGGATCACCGTGGCGGGGGCGTACCTGGACAACGAACTGGTGGTCCGCCACGAGATGCTGCATGCGCTGCTCGAGCGGACCGGGCACCCGCAGGATTACTTCGTCACCAAGTGCGGGCTGACCTGGGCCAGCTGGAGTGGTGATGCCGGCCAGACGGGCGGCGCCGCCGCGGTCGCCCTGCACAACGACTAGGGCGCCGCTCTCGCACCAACTGGCGTACACGTCCCAACCGTCACACCGTCCCGCCCGTCTGCCCGTCTGCCCGTCTCAAGCGTACCCGGTCGGATTCATCGACTGCCAGCGCCAGGCATCGGCGCACATGGTGGCCAGGTCCCGGGTCGCGATCCATCCTAGCTCCTTCTTCGCCAGGGTCGGGTCCGCCCATGCCTCGGCGATATCTCCCGGCCGTCGGGCCACTATCTGGTACGGCACCTTCCTCCCCGAAGCCTGCTCGAACGCCCGGATCATTTCGAGGACGGTGTACCCCGTCCCCGTGCCGAGGTTGCAGGTGACGACACCAGGGCCGCGCTGCAGGCGCTCCAGCGCCTTGAGGTGGCCGAGCGCGAGATCGACCACGTGGATGTAGTCCCGGACACCGGTGCCATCGCGGGTCGGCCAGTCTCCGCCGTAGACGCTGAGACTCTTGAGGCGGCCGACCGCCACCTGGGAGATGTAGGGGACCAGGTTGTTGGGCACGCCGTTGGGATCCTCGCCGATGCGGCCGCTGGGATCGGCACCGACCGGATTGAAGTACCGCAGCAGCGCGATGCGCCACGACGGCTCCGCGCGATGGAGGTCGTTGAGGATGTCCTCGATGATCAGCTTGGAGCGGCCGTACGGATTGGTGGCCGAACGGGGGAAGTCCTCGGTGATGGGCACGCGGGCGGGATCGCCGTAAACCGTGCAGGAGGAGCTGAACACCATCGTGTTCACGCCGTACTTCTTCATCACCTCGCAGAGCACCAGCGTACCGGTGACGTTGTTCTGGTAGTAGCGCAGCGGGATCCCCACCGACTCGCCGACCGCCTTGAGGCCGGCGAAGTGGATGACCGCCTCCACCGGCTGGCGGGCGAACACCCGGTCCAGGCCTGCCTCATCGACCAGGTCGACCTCGTGGAAGTCGAGGGGACGGCCGGCCAGCGCCTGCACCCGGATCAGCGCTTCGGGGTTGCTGTTGGAGAGATTGTCCACCACCACGACCTCTTGGCCGGCCTTGAGCAGCTCGAGACAGGTCTGGCTGCCGATGAAGCCCGCGCCGCCGGTGACCAGGATGGCCATGAGGTGCCGCACTCCGCGTGAGGGAACGACCCGGCAGGTGACCGGGCCGGAGAATGGTAATGCCGGCTGCTTTGCGCTGCATGGGGGGGGGCTTATCGTTCAGACTTAAGCCATAAGCCATAGGCCATAAGCCATAAGCTGTCAGACGCTGGCCTCTAGTCGTTAGTACGAAACCTTCTGCCATCTGCTGTTTCGCTTCGCCGCAGAGCCTCGGAACCACCCGCTTAAGGCTTACGGCTTAAGGCTTACGGCTCACCTACGGAGCCCCGATGCACCTCGCGACGCTCGACTGGGTCATCATCGGCATCTCGATCGTCATCTCTTTCCTTCCGGCCCTGTTCTTCGCCAAGCGCGCCGGATCCAGTACCACCGAGTTCTTCACGTCCGGCCGCGCGGCACCCTGGTGGCTGATCGGCATCTCGATGGTGGCCACGACGTTCAGCACCGACACCCCGAACCTGGTGACCAACATGGTCCGGGAGAACGGGGTGGCGGACAACTGGCTCTGGTGGTCGTTCCTGCTCACCGGCATGGCGACGGTCTTCTTCTACGCCAAGATGTGGCGCCGCTCGCGGGTGCTCACCGATCTCGAGTTCTACGAAATCCGTTACTCGGGCAAGGCCGCCACGGTCCTGCGCGGGTTCCGGGCGGTGTACCTGGGGCTGCTGTTCAACTGCGTCATCATGGCCACGGTCAATCTGGCCGCTGCCAAGATCGCCAACATCGTGCTGGGCTGGCCGATGGAGCGGACCCTGCTGGTCTGCTCCGTGATCACGATCTTCTTCGCCTCGGTGTCGGGCCTCTGGGGCGTGCTGGTAACCGATTCGATCCAGTTCGGCATCACTCTCACCGGCGCGTTCGCGACCGCCTATTTCGCACTTCAGCATCCCTCGATCGGCGGGATGAGCGGGTTGTTCCACCAGATCCCCGCCACCACGCTCAATCTCCTGCCCGACTTCGGCGACTGGTCCGTGGCGCTCTCGGTCTTCGTCATTCCGATCACGGTGCAGTGGTGGTCGGTCTGGTACCCCGGCGCGGAGCCCGGCGGCGGGAGCTACATCGCCCAGCGGATGCTGGCCGCCAGGAGCGAGCAGGACGCCGTGACGGGAACCCTGCTCTTCAACATCATGCACTACGCGATCCGGCCCTGGCCCTGGATCATCGTGGCGCTCTCGTCCACGATCATCTATCCCCACCTGAGCGACATCGCGCAGACCTTTCCCTACGTGGATGCCAAGCTGATCGGCAATGACATGGCCTACCCCGCCATGCTCAAGTTCCTGCCGGTGGGCTTCCTCGGCCTCATGATCGCGGGGATGCTGGCGGCGTACCGCTCGACGATCGAGACCCACCTCAACTGGGGCACCAGCTACCTGGTGCACGATTTCTACCGCCGCTTCCTCAACTCGGGCGCCAGCGAAAAGCACTATGTGCTCGCCGGTCGGCTCACGACGGCGATGCTCATGGTCTGCGCCGCGCTGCTCACCTTCAAGCTGGACACCGCCAAGGAGGCCTTCGAGCTCATCCTCTCGATCGGCGCCGGCACAGGACTGCTGTACCTGCTGCGCTGGTTCTGGTGGCGGGTGAACGCGTGGGCCGAGATCGCGGCGATGGTGAGCTCGTTCCTGATTGCCAGCGGGTTCGTGATCGCGGGGCGCGAGGGGCATGCCATTCCCGCCCACATCTCGCTCATGATCACGGTAGCGGCCACGACGGTCGTGTGGGTGACGGTGGCGTTCCTGACGCCACCGACCGACCGCGAAACGCTGGTCAAGTTCTACCGGCTGGTGCGCCCCGCCGGCCAGGGATGGAAGCCGGTCGTGGCCGAGGCCGGCGTCGGCCCCTCCCCCGACAGCTTCGCCTCTTCGCTCCTCGGCTGGGCGATGGGGTGCTGCTTCGTCTATTCGGCGCTGTTCGGGGTGGGGAGCGCGCTGTATGGCCGGACCCCGCAGGCATTGATGTGGCTGGCCGTGTTCGTCGGCAGTGGGGTGACGCTGTACCGGATCATGCCGAGCCTCTGGGGGAGCGGGGAGAGAGCCATAAGCCCTAAGCCATAAGCCTTAAGCTCGTCGGGTCTTGCTTAGGGCTTACGGCTGACGGCTGACGGCTTGGGGCCGATTTCCAGGGGGGCCGGGCGCAAGCACCGGCGCAGCCCCTCGATCACCACCGGGGCTCCACGCAGCAGGCAGAACGCGCCCGCGATCCAGGCGGCGGCCTGGGCGGCCGCCAGCAGCGGCAGCCGGCCAAACGCGAGTACACTGCCGGGCAGGGCGGCGACCAGGGCCAATCCTCCGAACGCGATTCCCTTCGACAATCCATACCCCGTCCGCATCCACGACGAAGCCACGAGGCGGCC
>DATEHG010000214.1:0-16222 GCA_035279705.1 Gemmatimonadales bacterium | reverse complement strand
GGCTTCCCGGCGTCGAGGCGTTCCGGCCGGAACCGTCCTGCTGTTTTCGAGGTAGATTGCGGGAATGCAGCACTATGATGTGATCGTGATCGGCGGAGGACACGCCGGTGCGGAGGCGGCGACCATGGCCGCACGCTCCGGTGTGCGGACGCTGCTGGTCACCCAGCAACTCGAGTCGATCGGCCAGATGTCCTGCAATCCCGCCATCGGCGGAATTGCCAAGGGAACCGTTGCCCGCGAAGTCGACGCCCTCGGCGGCATCATGGGACGGGCCACGGATCGGGCCTCGATCCAGTTCCGGATGCTGAATCGCTCGAAAGGGCCGGCGGTGTGGTCCCCGCGCGCGCAGTGCGATCGCGCGTTGTATCGGCGTGCGGTGCGCGCGCTTCTCGAGCAGCAGCCGAATCTCGATTTTCTGCAGGGAACCGTCGCGGGTCTCAGTCTCAAGGGAAAGCGGGTCGCGGGAATCGTACTCCAGGACGGGAGTGTCATCCCGGCCGGAGTAGTGGTACTCACCGCAGGCACCTTTCTCTGTGGCAGAATCCACCTGGGCACCGACACCCAGATCCCCGCCGGACGGGCCGGAGAGCCGCCATCAGTTGAGCTGTCGCAAGTCATTCAATCACACGGACTTACAGCAAAACGTTTCAAGACCGGTACGCCGCCAAGGATCGACGGTAGGTCCGCGCAGCTGGATCGCCTGGTGCAACAGAATGGCGAAGGCCCCTCGCGCTTTTCCTTCCACGAGCGGGCCACTGCCCTGCCTCAGCTGCCCTGCTATCTGACCTGGGCCGGACCCGAGGTGAAGGAAGTCATTCAGCGACACCTCGAGGATTCCGCGCTCTACGGTGGGGCGATCAGCGGGAGGGGGCCTCGCTATTGTCCGTCGGTCGAAGACAAAATCGTGAAGTTCCCGGACGCGGAGCGGCACCAGGTGTTCCTCGAGCCGGAGGGTCTGGATACGGCTGAGATGTACGTCAACGGCCTGTCGACCTCGCTACCTCCGAGGGTCCAGCTCGAATTCCTCCGGCTGGTGCCCGGACTCGAGCAGGTACACATGACTCGGCCGGGGTATGCCATCGAGTACGACTACTTCCCTCCTACCCAGCTCTCGCCGAGTCTCGAGGTCCGGACGATCCCCGGATTGTTTTTCGCCGGCCAGATCAATGGCACCACGGGATACGAGGAGGCGGCCGGCCAGGGCGTCCTGGCTGGGATTAACGCTGCCGCAGTAATTCGTGGAATCGAGCCGCTGGTCCTTCGACGTGATGAAGCGTTCCTCGGGGTACTCGCCGACGATCTCGTGACCCGAGGGGTGGATGAACCCTATCGCCTGTTCACCTCCCGAGCCGAGTACCGGCTTCTCCTCCGGCAGGACAATGCGCTGCGCAGGTTGCTGCCGGTTGCGGAGTCACGCGGGCTGCTAACTAACCATGAGCTTCGATCAGCTCACGCTCGACTTAGGGATGAGGAGCGGATCAGGGAGCTGGGGAGGGAGACGGCCATCCGGCCCGAGCTGGCAAATCCCATCCTTGAGGCCGCCGGAGGAAAGCCGATCAACCAGCCGACTCGAGCCCAGGCCCTAGCCCGCAGACCCGGGGTGCCTCTAGCCGCACTCCTCTCTGAAATCGGTGGCATCGATGAAGAGCTCACCCAGTGGGCTGAGATCGAGTTCAAGTACGAGGGGTACCTCAACCGGGAGCGAGAGGCGGCGGCCCGCTTGGGGGAACTCGAGGACTTCGCGCTGCCAGAGGAGCTCGCCTATGCGGAGATCACCACCATCTCAATAGAGGCGCGGGAGAAGCTCGACCGGATTCGCCCGCAGACCCTCGGACAGGCGGGGAGGGTACCTGGAATTTCCCCGAGCGATCTGCACTCCCTGGTCACCCGCGTCGCGAGGTTGAAGCGGGACTGATCCTCGTTTCACGTGCAACACCCCAGCGCGAGCCGGCCACTCCGTCCGACCTCACCGCCCCACCGTTGCACGTGAAACAGCATCCGATTGCCAGATTGCGTCCCACGGCCCATGGCGTATATTGCCGATACCCAATCGGCAAGTAATTCACGTGAAAACGTGCTAACTTATTGATATACAATAAAATAACATTAGATGACTCGAATTGTAGCCATTGCCAATCAGAAAGGCGGGGTCGGAAAGACCACCACCGCCGTAAATCTGGCTGCTTCTCTGGCAATCGCGGAGCGGAAGACGCTCCTGGTGGATGCGGATCCGCAGGGAAACGCCACGAGCGGCGTCGGGGTCAACCGCGCGTTGCTCCGCTATTCGCTCTACGACGCAATGATCGATGGCCGGCGGCTCGATGAAGTCCGCCAGGTCAGTCTCGGTGGCCTGCCCTACCTCGATCTGGTGCCGGCGACCCAGGATCTGGTGGGCGCCGAGATCGAACTGGTCGATCGTCCCGAGCGGGAAGGCGCGCTGAGGCGCGCCCTCGACCCGGTCCGCAATTCCTACGAGTACATCATCATCGACTGCCCGCCGTCGCTGGGGCTCATCACGCTGAATGTGCTGACCGCCGCCGACGGAGTGCTGATCCCGATCCAGTGCGAGTACTACGCCCTCGAGGGAATTTCCCAGCTCCTCAATACCATCAATCTGGTGCAGCAGAACTTCAATCCGTCCCTGGCCATTGATGGCGTTCTGCTCACCATGTTCGACTCCCGCGTCAATCTCTCGCGCCAGGTGGCTTCGGACGCCAAGGAATATTTCGGCGCCAAGGTGTTCAGCACGGCGGTGCCGCGGAATATCCGGCTTGCCGAGGCGCCGAGCTTCGGCAAACCGGTGCTGCTCTACGACGTGCAGTCGATCGGCGCCAAGAGCTACCTGAGCCTGGCGCAGGAGTTCATGCGCCGCACGGAGGCGCTGCCCATGGCCGAGGATCCAGGGATACCGGTCCACCGTGAGGCGACCCGATGAGCGAAACCCGGCGACTCGGCCGTGGCCTCGAAGCGCTGCTTGGCCCCACGGCGCGCGAAAGCGGGGACCGGCCCGGCAATCCGCAGGAGTTGCCGGTCGCATCCATCCGGCCGAATCCCTATCAGCCCCGGACCCACTTCGACGAAACGGCGCTCAAGGAACTGGCCGATTCGATCGCGGCGTCGGGCCTCATCCAGCCGGTCGTTGTGCGGCCGCGGGCGGGGGGATTCGAGCTGATCGCGGGTGAACGACGCTGGCGTGCGGTGCAGCTGCTGGGGTGGGAAAGGGTGCCGGCCATCGTGCGGGACGCGGACGATCGCACGGTGCTCACCCTGGCCCTGATCGAGAATCTGCAGCGGGACGACCTCTCCCCGATGGAGGCGGCGCGGAGCTACCAGCGGCTTATCGATGAGTTCGGCATAGCGCAGGCCGAGGTTGCCCGGCTCGTGGGGCGCGACCGCTCGACGGTGGCGAATTCCCTCCGACTGTTCAAACTGCCCGAAGAAGTGCGCGACATGGTGGATGACGGACGGCTGTCCGAAGGCCACGCCCGCGCGCTGCTCGGCATGACGGATGGGACCGCGCTGCTGGCGCTGGCCCGGGCGGCGATCGCCGGCGGCTGGTCGGTGCGCGAGGTGGAAAACCGCGTTCGCGGCGAGAAGCCCTCGGCCAAGCCCCGACAGGCAAGCGCTGCGGCACGGGCCGCGGCTCCCGCCGCCAAGCGGGTGGAAGAGGCGCTGCGCAAGCACCTGGGCACCGACGTGCGCATTGCGCTGCGCCGCCGCGGCCGCGGCAATCTGACGGTGAGCTTCTACTCCAACGACGATCTGGCCCGCCTGCTGGAGCGCATCCTCGGCCGACCTTTCGAAGGATGACCACCCCGAAGCGCGCCGTCACGATCATGATCCACCGTGACGGCGACCTCGAGTCCCGCACGATCCGGGTTCCCGGCTGGCTGCTGCGCGCGGCGATGATCGGTGGCATCGCGCTGGGAGTCATCATCGTGCTGGCCGCGGCCAGCTATATCCCGGTTGCCGGCGCCGCACTCAGCGTTCCCTTCCTCAAGCGCGAGATCGCCCAGCTGCAGCAGGACAACGCCAAGATCCGGGAGCTGACCGCCGCTCTGGACTCGGCCGAATCGCGCTACAGCCAGCTCCGCCACATGATGGGCGGCGACCTGCTGCGCGAGCCCAGTGCCATCGGCTCCCCCCTCCCCCTGGCCCCGGCGGTCCAGGCCCGCCCCGCCAGTGCCGCCATCCGGTTCGAAATCGGCGCTTCCCTGCCCCACCACTGGCCGCTGGACGAGCCAGGGTACCTGACGCGGGGTCAGGTCGGGACCGGGACCATGGATGAGGCCCATCCCGGCATCGATATCGCAGTACCAAGCGGTGCCCTGGTCCGGGCGGCCGGGGGTGGTACGGTGGTCCAGTCCGGTGTCGATGATCAGTACGGCAATGTCGTGATCGTCCAGCACCCCGAGGGATACCAGAGTGTCTATGGCCATCTCTCGCGATTGCTGGTGAAAGCCGATGATACAGTAGCGGCAGGGCAGGTGATCGGCCTCTCGGGCAACAGCGGGCGGTCGAGCGCGCCCCACCTGCACTTCGAGATCCGCCGCGACCAGCAGAGCCTGGACCCGCTCACACTCGTCAAGGAAGGCAGCTGATCCATGGGAATCCTCTCGACGTCCAACCAGAAGCAGGGCGCCGGCGACAGTTCGGCCCGCCGTGGCGAGACGCCACAGCTGACTATCGTTTCGCAAGGCACGGAGATCACCGGGGACATTTCTGCCCAGGGCGTGGTCAAGGTTGAGGGCCGGATCGAGGGCTCGATCCGCTCCGCGTCCCAGGTGCTGATTGCCAAGGGCGGCACTGTCCAGGGTGACATCTATACCAAGGAAGCCGTCCTGGGCGGGCACGTCCGCGGCGCCGTCCACGCCGAAGACAGGGTCGAGGTCCAGGCCTCCGCCCTGATCGAGGGCGACATCGTGACCAAGCGGATCCAGATCGCGGAGGGGGGACAGGTCAACGGCGCCATTTCGATGGGTGACGGTTCCGCCGACGTTGGCCAGGCCGTGACCGCCCGGACCGATAAGACGGCGAACGTTTCAGGCAGCTAGCGTGACCGCAAAGTGTTTGATGTCAAAAACTTCCCACAATCGTTGATAAGTCCCCTGTCCCTGTGGAAATTGCGGGATTGGCGTCAGCCTTGGGTGACTGCAGATGACCGAGCTGCCTACCTCGAACTCTAGGCTTAGTACACTGGCGTTACACTGTAGCGCCATTGTCGGTTCACTGGTCTTAAGTGCCTGCGGCGGCAAGAAAGCCGAGGTCGGGTTCAGGGTTGCCTTGGTCACTCCGGGTTCGGTGTCCGATGCGGCCTGGAATTCCGGTGCCTACGCCGGATTGCTCCAGATCCGTGACTCGCTCGGAGCCTCCGTGAGCCAGGTCGAAGCCCACACGCCGGCCGAGCAGGAGGAGGCCCTCAGGACCTACGCCGCGCAGGGATACAATCTGGTCTTCGGCCATGGGTTCGAATTCCAGGGGCCGGCCGAACGGGTCTCAGCCCAGTACCCGAATACCGTGTTCATCGTGACCTCGGGTGAGCGGGTCCAGGCCCGGGTTGCACCGATCGTGTTCCACCTCTCCGAGGCCAGCTATCTCGCGGGAATGGTGGCCGGCGGGATGACCAAGACCGGCACCATCGGATTCGTGGGCGGGATTGAATTGCCACCAATCAAGGAAGCGCAGGAAGCGTGGGAGGCGGGGGCGCGCGCCGTGAGGCCCGACGTGAAGGCGCGGGCCACCTACCTCAACACGTTCGACGACCTGGCGGCGGGGCGCGAAGCGACCCTGGCGCTGATGCGAGTCGGCGCCGACATGTTCCACCACAACGCGGATGCAGCAGCGCTGGGCCTCTTCCAGGCGGTCAAGGAGTCGAAAACCGCCTACGCGTTCGGATCGAACGCCGACCAGAGCGCATTGGCACCCGAGCGGGTGCTGGGCAGCGCGGTGATCGACTTGCCGAGGGCATTCCTGGCAGTGGCGCGCGAGGTCAAGTCGGGACGCTTCACGCCGCATGTCGAAGCCTTCGGCCTGAAAAGCGGGGTCATCAGGTACGAAGCGAATCCGGCCCTGGCCAGCCTCGTTCCCCCTGCCCTGCTGGCCAAGGTCACGGCCGCACGCGATTCGATCATGGCCGCGGATCACACCGGCACCCCGTGATGCCTGTTCCGCTCACCGAACTGGTCGAGTACCTCGATACCCTGCTCCGCGTCCGTGAGGTGGCCGACGACCCGGCGGCGCTCAACGGGCTCCAGGTGGAGTGCCAGGCCCCGATCGGCCGCATCGTGGCGGCCGTCGATGCATCGCAGGCCACGATCGACCGGGTGCGCGCGGAGCCCCCTGCCCCGGCCGGCACCACGCTCATCCTTGTCCATCACGGCCTGTTCTGGGATGGCAATATTCCGGTGACTGACCGGCGGTATCGCCGGCTGCGCGCCCTGCTGGGCAGCGACCTCGCGCTCTACTCCGCCCACATTCCGCTCGACCTCCATCCCGAACTGGGAAACAATGTGCTGCTGGCGCGCGCGCTCCACCTGGACATCCAGGGGTGGTTCGGGCTGTACCGGGGAGCACCGATCGGAGTGCGGGGACGGCTGGCGAATCCGGAACGGCGGGAGTCATTCGTCTCCCGGCTTGCCACGGTGCTGGGCGGTGCTGCCTCCGAGATCACCCTCATTCCCGGCGGACCCGGCACCGTGGAGCGTGTCGGCATCATCACGGGCGCGGCGAGCAGGGAACTGGCCGCCGCGCGAGACTCGGGTCTGGATACCTACATCACCGGCGAAGGACCGCACCACAGCTATTTCGACGCAATGGAGTGGGGAATGAACCTCATCTTCGGGGGGCATTATCGCACGGAGCGATTCGGCGTCGAAGCGCTGGCCAGGCATCTCGGCGAGCGATTCGGCCTGCCCTGGGTCTTTCACGATCACCCGACGGGCCTCTAGCGCGTGACCGCCACACTCGAACTACGCAACGTCTCCAAACGATTCGGCGCCGTGCAGGCCCTGCACGACGCCGATTTCGTTCTGGAGCCAGGCGAGCTCCACGCGCTGCTGGGCGAGAACGGGGCAGGGAAGTCGACGCTGATGAGCATCGCCAACGGGATGCTCCAACCAGACAGGGGTGAACTGCTGATCGGGGGGCGCCAGGCCACGCTCGCCTCCCACAGCGACGCCAGGCGCCACGGAATCGGGATGGTGCACCAGCATTTCAGCGCAGTGCCAGCCTTCACGGCCGCCCAGAATATTGCGCTGGCTGCAGGGTGGGATCCCGCGCCGGGCGTGCTCCGCCCCAGGGTGGAGGCGCTGATGAACCGGGTGGGCCTCAGCCTACCCGGAGACGCCAGGGCGCAAAGCCTAAGCGTGGCGCAGCGACAGGCTTTGGAAATCCTCATGGCACTGGCCGGCGAGGCGCGCATCCTCCTGCTCGACGAACCCACCGCCGTCCTTGCTCCCGCTGATGCCGACTCGGTGCTGCAGGTCGTCCGCCAGTTTACCCGCCAGGGCGGAGCGGCGGTCCTCATCACGCACAAGTTCGACGAAGCGCTCACCCACGCGGACCGGATTACCGTGCTGCGCCGCGGCCACGTCCAGCTAGCCGCCGCAACCAGTCAGCTCACCTCGGCACAGCTGGCCGAGGCGATGCTGGGGGCTGCGCCTCCGGTTGCCGCAGCACCGGCGGGAAACTCTCCGGGTCGAACCATGGCCCGGTGCCGGGATCTCGTGGTTGCCCCCGACGCCGGGGGTAGTGGCCTTCGCGGAGCGAGTCTCGACCTCAGGGCAGGCGAAGTGTGCGGCCTCGCCGCGGTCGAGGGGAACGGGGAGCGGGAGCTGATCCGCTCGCTGGCAGGGCTGGTCCACCCATCGGGCGGCCGCATCGAGCTCGAGGCCGTCGCGGCGTTCATTCCCGAGGACAGAACGACCGAGGCACTAATCCCCGGCTTTACGCTCACGGAGAACCGGGCACTTGGAAACCGGGGGGCAGGGGGCCAGGGGGGCAGGAAGAGCTACTGGCTGAACTGGAGAGCCGAGCGCGAGGGCACACGCATGCTGATCAACGCCAATGGCGTTGTGGCCTCCGGGCCTGATGCGCGAGCCCGGGAGTTGAGTGGCGGCAACCAGCAGCGCTTCGTGGTGGCGCGGGCGCTCGAGTCTTCGCCCGGGGTGGTGCTGGCCGAAAACCCGGGACGGGGGCTCGACTTCAGGGCGGCGGCGGAGGTCCAGGCGAAGCTCCGGGCCGCCGCCCGCGGCGGCGCGGCGGTGCTGTTCTTCTCCGTCGATCTCGACGAGGTGCTGGAGGTGTCCGACCGCGTCGTGGTGCTGCACCAGGGGCTCGTCGTCGAGCCACCGACGGGAGCCGACCGGGCAGCGATCGGACGCCTCATGCTGGGCGGCACGGCCGAGGCAGCTCCATGATCGTCGCCGAGGGGGAAGGCCGAACCGGGCCGGGACGCGCGCTGCTCCCGCTCGCCGCGTTCGGCCTCGGTCTGCTCATTCTGGCCGCCGGCCTCACGGCCGCGGGTTATTCCGCATCCGACGGACTCGCGGCGCTCTGGCGCGGCTCACTCGGCTCGTGGTATTCCCTCTCCTCCGCGACGCTGCCGCGAATGGTCCCGCTCCTGTTCATCGGTGCGGGACTCTCGCTCGCGTTCCGGGCTGGCGCCTTCAACATCGGCGCCGAAGGACAATTTTATGCCGGTGCGATCGCGGCAACCTGGGTCGGTCTCCATCTCGGCGGATGGCCGTGGCCACTCGCGCTGGCGGCGGTGGGCATTGCCGCCATGGTGGCCGGGGCGCTGTGGTGCCTGATCCCGACCGTGCTGCGGGTCCGTTTCGGCGTGCTGGAAGTCATCAGTACGCTGCTGATGAATTTCGTGGCGGTGGCGCTGGTCAGCTTCATGGTCACCGGGCCACTGCAGGAAGCCCGGCGCGTCTATCCGCAAAGCGATCCCATCGCCGAAGCGGCGCGCCTCCCCGTGCTGGCGGGCACCCGGCTGCATCTCGGGCTTCCGATCGCCGTGCTGCTCTGTCTCGCTCTCCGGGTCGCCTACGACCGCACCCGGTGGGGCTTCCGTCTCCGGGCGCTGGGTGCGGGGCCACGCGCCGCCGTGATCACCGGACGGGTGCCCACGGCGCGATATCTCGCCCTGGCGCTGCTGGGCTCCGCGGCCCTCGCCGGACTGGCGGGGGCCGCCGAAGTCTCGGGCGTGTCGTACGCGCTGTTCCAGAATCTCTCGCCGGGGTACGGGTTCACCGCGATCGCAGTGGTGCTCCTGGCCCGACTGGATCCGGCGGGCCTGCTGGGAGCGGCTCTGCTCTTCGCGGCACTCGAAGCCGGCGCCGGAGCCATGCAGCGCGAGGCCGGCATTCCGTCGGTCGCCGTGTACGTGGTCGAGGCGGTGGTGATCCTGGTGGTCGTTATCGCCGAGGCGCAGAGCCGGCGCCGGGGTGAGCGGGGCGAGGCGGGGGAAGGGCCGTGACCGAATCCGCCGGGGCAGTCGCTGGATTCATCGAGGCCGCGGTGCGAGTGGCTACACCGCTCGCGCTGGCCGCCCTGGGCGAAACGCTCGCCGAGCGGGGCGGGATCATCAACCTCGGCATCGAGGGGTCGATGCTGGCGGGTGCCCTGGCCGCGGCGATCGCGTCGGGGGCTGCCGGACCCGGGGCGGGATTGCTGGCCGGCGCGGCGGCGGGACTGGCACTGGCGGCGGTCTTTGCCGGAACCGCGATCGGCGCGCGCGCCAACCAGATCATCGCGGGCACCGCCGTGACGCTCCTCGCCACCGGACTTACCGGCGCGATCTACCGCCGGGTCTATGGCAACGCCGGTGCGGCCCTCACCATTCCCACGCTTCCGGCCCTTCCGATTCCCGGGCTCAGTCGACTGCCGCTCATCGGCCCCGCCTTCTTTGCCCAGGCCGTACCGACCTATCTGTGTTACCTCTCGATTCCGCTGCTGTGGTGGGTTCTCGAGCGGACGCGGTGGGGGCTCGCATTGTCAGCGGCCGGTGAAGCGCCGGCGGCGGCCGCGGCGCATGGCGTGGCCGTGCGCCGGGTGCGCTTCTCGGCGGTGGTGGCGGGAGGTGCGATGGCCGGCGTGGGAGGAGCGTCGCTGGTGCTGGCCCAGGTCGGCACCTTTGCCGAGCAGATGACGGCGGGGCGGGGATTCATCGCGATCGCCATCGTGGTGCTGGGAGCCTGGCAGCCGCTCCGGGTGGCAGCGGCGGCGCTGCTCTTCGGTGCGGCAGCGGCGCTCCAGTTCCTGTTCCAGGCGCTGGGCACGCCGGTGCCGTACCAGTTCTTCCTGATGCTGCCTTACCTGCTTGCGCTAGCCGCGCTGGCGGGACGGATCGGCCGGGTGCGTGCCCCGGCGGCGCTGGGGCAGGACCTCTAGGCCGCCGTGGGATCGGGCTGCATGATGCCGAAGATGTTTCCCTCGGTATCCTTGGCGTAGGCCAGCCAGCCGATTCCGGGCACAGGCATCTTGGCCAGCGCCAGCTGGCCGCCCTGGGCCAGGATCTGCTTCAATGATTCATCGACCGACTTGACCTCGATGGTGCAGACATAGGCGATCACGGCCTGTCCGTCGATGGCGCCGCGGCGCTTGAGCATGGCGCCGTCGATGCCGGGTTCGCTGGAAGGACCGGTCTTGATCAGCCAGTACTCCATCGGCCCTTCCCACTTGGTGAACTGCCAGCCGAAAATCGTGGAATAGAACGCAATGGCCCGCGCGGAATCGGCGGCATGGATTTCGAAATGGACGACGCGCGACATAGTGGCTCCAAACGGAACGGGGGGAGCAGCGCCTAGCGCCTGGCGTACACCGAGGTAGTGCCCTTCTTCGACCACGCCACGACGTCGTACGGATCGCGACGGTTTCCTTCCATCCCGGGCGAGCCGGTCACCATCCCCGGGACCGCGAGGCCCGCCACGGCGGGATGCTCGCTCAGCAGCTTTTTCACCAGATCGGCGTCCACGTGGCCCTCGATCGTGTAGCCGCCGACCACGGCGGTATGACAGGAACGGAGCGCCTGCGGCACGCCCGCGGCGTCGGCAAACTCCGTCACGTCCGCCACGTCGTGCACTTCCACCTTGAATCCGGCGGCGCGCATATAGTCCACCCATCGGGCGCAGCAGCTGCACGAGGCGCTCTTGTAGACCGTCACGGCCGGCAGCGGCGCGCCGGGGCGCACCATGGCGGCCGTGGTGGAGAGGGTGATCATGACGAGGGCGAGTGCCATGCCGCGGAAACGACGCATCGACAGCTCCGGTTCAGGTCTCGAAGGAAGGTGCCCCGAACGGGCTCACAGGGAAAGGGGCGTGCATCACACCGGGATGCCCAGATCCCGCTCGAAAAACCTCACCCCTGCGATGGGGTTGTGGCGGTAGGGGTCGATCTCCCGGAATCCGAGCGAGCGGTAGAGCTGCTGCGCCGCTTCCATACCTGGCACGGTATCGAGGCGCATCGCGGTGTAGCCGGCCCCGCGCGCCCATTGCAGGGCCGACACGACGAGGGCGCGGCCGAGTCCCGAGCCGCGGGCCGCTGCGCGCAGGTAGAGGCGCTTCAGCTCCGCGATGCCCGGCGAGGAAGGCCGTACACCGACGCATCCCACCGGAGCGCCGTCGAGCCGGGCCAGGAAGAGTGTGCCGGCCGGTCCGCCGTAGGCTCCCGGAAGCGTTGCCACCTCCCGGTCGAACCCCTGGAAGCCGAGATCGAGGCCACGCTCGGCCGCGTACTCGAGCATCAGGCCGCGCACGGTGGCGAGCTCCTCGGGTGTGAGCACCGGAATGATATCAGTTGAGCGCGTCGTCATCATACGAGGATGAGCAATCCGTCGGTTCAAGTCCAGTCGACGGAAAACTAAGCGCCCGCCCCGGCCTTCCGGAGCGGGCGCTGGTTCATCCAGGAGCCGAGTTCAGCTGCTCGTCTTCTTGAGCTCGACCCGGCGGTTCCTGGACCGGCCATCCGCCGACTTGTTGTCGGCGATCGGAGCGTCGGGGCCGTAGCCCTTCGTCGTCATCCGGCTGGCGGCGATGCCCCGGGAAACAAGGTACGCCTTCACCGCATCGGCCCGGGCCTTGGACAGCTTGATGTTGGTGGGCCGTGAGCCGGTATTGTCGGTGTGACCACCGATTTCGATGGTCAGATTCTGATACTCGGCAAGGCCCGCGGCCACCCGGTCGAGCGCATCCGACGAGGAGGTGGTCAGTGCAGCCTTGCCGGTTTCGAAGGAGACCCCCTCGAGGACCAGCGCCTTCATCGCCCCCTGGAAGAGCACCACGTTGCAGCCATAGGCATCCACCCTGGAGCCTGCGGCGGTGTTGGGGCACTTGTCCCTGCTGTCCGGCACGCCGTCGCCGTCGCTATCCCGCTGACTGGCGGAGCAGCCGTTGGCATCCACAGGCTCACCCGCCGGCGTGTCGGGGCACTTGTCCCGGGCGTCGAGCACCTTGTCGTTATCCGAGTCCAGCGGGCAGCCGCTGGCATCCACGGCCGTGCCGGCCGGGGTGCTGGGACACTTGTCGAGATTGTCGGTGACCTTGTCCCCGTCGCTGTCCTTCTGGCTGGCGGAGCAGCCGTTGGCATCGACCGCCTCACCGGCCGGAGTATCGGGACACTTGTCGGCCGAATCGACCACCTTGTCTCCGTCGGCGTCGGGAGGACAACCGGTGGCATCCACCGCGGAACCGGCGGGGCTGTTGGGACACTTGTCAATGTTGTCCTTCACTCCGTCGCCGTCGGTGTCGCGCTGGCTGGCGGCGCAGCCCTCGGCGTCGACCGGCTCGCCGGCGGGAGTGGCGGGGCACTTGTCGGCCTTGTCCTTGACCCCGTCCCTGTCGTGATCGGGGTTGGTCCCGGTGATGAGGCTGAGGCCCAGCTGAATGCCGGGGTGCCAGTTGGCCCTGGTCCCCGTGCCGCCGAAGTTGAAGCCGCTCGGGATGTAGTCGAGGGTGAAGTCGGCCCGCAGGGAGAAGAGATCGCCGGTGCCGAAGCGGAAGCCGACGAGTCCCTGGGCGCCGCTCTGGTTGGCCTCGATGTCGTTCTTGAACTGGTTGTAGGTATAGCCCAGGCCGAAGACCCAGCCCGTCGACTTCTTCCAGATGTTGTACTGCAGCCGACCGGTGACCGGGATGTACTGGACGCTGCTGGCAGTCGAGCTCCTGGTGTCGGCATAGGCACCCTGCGCCTCGAGTTCCCAGTTCTTGTTGAAGAACACGCCGAGGCGTGCGCCCAGCCCGCCCTTGTTGGCCAGGTCACTGGCGTTGTCGAACCAGTTGTAGCGGCCGAGGAGCCCGGCCTCGATCGACCCGCCCGATTGCGCGGTCGCCAGCCGTGCAACCCCGAGCAGGGCGGCGGCGGTCAGCCCGAACATCCGTTTCAGCATCGGCATCCTCTCTTGAGATGGCACAGTCCCGCGACGCCGGCCCGCACCCTGGGGCAGCGCTGCCATGGTGGAAGGCGGGACTGCGATCTGGTCGCGGCCGCGCTGGCGCGCCGAGGTCCACCATCAGCCCACTTGCTTCCAAACGGATCGACGATCCCGCGGTGTTCCGGCGGGGGAGTTCACCGGGGTCATCCGGCGCCAATTTAAGCGGTGCTTATCAGGGGCCAAAGGGGCCGACACGGGCATGAAGGGAGAAAGCCGAACGCCCGCTCCGGAGGTCCGGAGCGGGCGCTGGTTCCGTCGAAACGGGAGCTACTTGCTGGTCTTCTTGATCTCGACGCGACGGTTCTTGGCGCGGCCGTCCGACGTCTTATTGTCGGCGATCGGGCCATCGGGGCCGTAGCCCTTGGTCGTCATGCGGCTGGCCGCGATCCCCTTGGAAACGAAGTACGCCTTCACTGCATCAGCCCGTGCCTTGGACAGGCGCACATTGGTCGCGCGTTTTCCGGTGTTGTCGGTGTACCCACCGATCTCGATCGTCAGGTCCTGATACTCCTTGAGCCCGGCCGCCACGCGATCGAGGGCATTCGACGATGCCGGGGTGAGCGTCGCCTTGCCGGCCTGGAAGGTGACCCCTTCAAGGACCAGCGCCTTCATGGCCCCTTCGAAGAGCACCACGCTGCAGCCGAAGCCATCGACCTTGGAGCCGGGCGCCGTGTTGGGGCACTTGTCCACGCTGTCCTTGACGCCGTCTCCATCGGAATCCCGCTGACTGGCGGAGCAGCCGTTGACATCCACCGGCTCGCCCGCCGGCGTGTTGGGGCAGCGGTCCCTGGTATCCAGCACCTTGTCGTTGTCGGCATCGAGGGGGCAGCCGGTCGCATCCACGGCGGTGCCGGCCACGGTATCGGGGCACTTGTCCAGGCTGTCCCGGATGCCATCGTGATCCGTGTCGCGCTGGCTGGCCGAGCATCCGTTGGCGTCCACCGCCTCACCGGAGGGGGTGTTGGGGCACTTGTCGGCCGAATCGACGACCTTGTCTCCGTCGGAGTCCGGGGGACAGCCGGTGGCATCCACCGGTGACCCGGCCTTGCTGTCGGGGCACTTGTCGATGTTGTCCTTCACCCCGTCGTGGTCGGTATCCCGCTGGCTCGCGGAACAGCCGGTGGCATCGACCGGCTCGCCGGCCGGGGTGCCGGGGCAGGCATCGGCCTTGTCCTTGATCCCGTCCTTGTCGTGATCCGGGTTGGTGCCAGTCAGGTAGCTGAGCCCCAGCTGTACGCCGGGATTCCAGTTGCCCTTGGTGCCCGACACGCCGGGATCATTCCAGCCGTGAAAGATGTAATCCAGCGTGACGTCGGCCCGGAGGCCGAAGGCGCGGCCCACGCGAAAACCGACGAGTCCCTGGGCACCGCCCAGATTCTTCTCGAAATCCTTGGTGAACATGTGATAGGTGTAACCGAGTCCGAAGATCCATCCCGTCGAACCACCACCCCAGAGGTTGTACTGCAGACGGCCGGTGATCGGGGTGTAGCCTATGTCCCCGGTGCCATCGAACGAGGTCTTGGCGTAGGAGACCTGGCCCTCAAACTCCAGGTTGGGGTTGAAGAAGACGCCGAGGCGGCCTCCGCCTCCGAAGGCATCCTTGAAGGGCTCCTTGCTGTCGAACCAGTTGTAGCGCCCGAAGGCGCCAAGCTCCACGGAGCCGCCCTGCTGGGCGGCGAGGCGGGGGGCCACCATCACGAGCGCCGCCGCGGCAATGCCGAGCAATCGTCTGGACATGAACACCTCGGATGCAGGAGTGCCGGCCGGCGGAGCCGATCGACGCCAGCACTACGACGAGGCCGATGGGATGGGGAGTGCCACGAGCACGTGGACACCGAGAGCAGTGCTCCCTCTTATGGGGCCCACGGGGTCAGTTCCGTGGCCCGATCCGCGGGAGCGGGCAATGCAGTCGTTGTTCTGCAGCCGGTCAGGCCTATCGGCCGGCGACCTGACAGACGGTAGGATCAACTTACAACGGTCGAGATGCCGTTGCGCAAGTCAGCCTCAGGCCACCTCCCCCCGCCGGGGGCGCCGTACCAGCTCACCGGCACAGTTGGGACAGACCTTGTCGAACTTCACGGTGCAGGCCGGACACCAGGTGCACTCGTAGCTGCAGATGAACGCCAGATCCTCGGCGCCCAGGGCAGCACCGCAGCTTTCGCAGGAAGGGCGCATCTCGAGCGCCATCGCCATTGCTCCGGAGGGGGAAGGGTTCAGGGAGTTTCGACCGCGGTACGCTCGAGCACCAGGCGGCAGATGGCGCGGAGGCGATCCACCCACGGGGCGGCGGCGGCGGGGAGATCATTCTCCGCGGACCAGAGCTGGATGTACGCCTGCTTGAGCTGCATGGTGCGGCCGTAGTCGAGTTCGCCGCCGGTCAAGAACCGCCCGATGCAGTCCTCGACCACGGCCACCAGCGGCACCAGGTCGACGCCCGGCGTCTCCACTCCGCTCAAGTCCGGCGCCGCGGCACCGCGATGCTCGGCCCAGAGGCGGGCGAGTGCTTCGTCCATGTGGTGCCCTCGTCAGGCCGGGGACTCGGGCGCCGGCTGCCAGAGCTCGATCCGGTTCCCATCCGGGTCCATGACCCAGCCGAACCGACCCTGCTCTGATTCGTCGACCTTGTCGTCGACCTTGTCGCCCATGGCTCGGAGCTGGGCCAGCATCCGGTCGAGATTGTCCACCCGGTAGTTGATCATGAACCGGGCGGTGCTTGGCGCGAAGTAGGTCGTGTCATCCTTGAAGGGAGACCAGACCGTGCAACGGGGCCGGGCGGGATCGGTGTCCTCG
>DATEHG010000213.1:0-24025 GCA_035279705.1 Gemmatimonadales bacterium | reverse complement strand
GCGCCACGCCCAATGTCCTGACCCTGAACCTGTCGAACCCGACGCCGGGCACCGCCGGAGGATTCGGCCAGGTGGTCAATGGGGCGGTGATCAACTGGCCGGTGGTCATTCCGGCGCAGACCTGGAACGGCTCGGTCAGCATCGCGTGGGAAAACGCCAATAACTGGACTCCGGCGGGAGTCCCGTCCGCCTCCACCGCCGTCACGATCCCGGCGGGCACGCCGAACGCCCCGACGCTTTCGACGAACCTGAGTTCCGGCCCCCTGACGGTCAACGCCGGCGCCACCTTCAACCTCGGCACTGCGCAGCTGGTGGTGAACGGCAACGCCTTCAACGACGGCACCATCACCGGCACCGGCACGATCTTCATGAACGCCGCGGGCCAGGTGCGCGGCGGCTTCCCGTTCCTGCTGGTCGCGGCGCCGGTCACCGCCATCGGGCCGGTGACCGTGGCCAGCAACCTGAACATCTCGGGCGGCGACTACCGGACCAACGGCTTCTACACCGTCGTCAGCGGCGCGCTGACCACGCTGAACGGCGGCACGCTCACCATGCAGAGCTCCGCCGACTCGATCCAGGCGCAGAACGTCTCGTTCAGTGGCGCCTCCACGGCGGGCAAGCTGACTGCCGGCGTACTCCGGGTCACCAAGGACTTCGGGCAGTTCACCGTGCCGGACGCCTTTGCCACGGCAGGCAGCTTCACGGTGCGAATGCTGAGCGCGGCAGGCACCATCCGGATCACCAACCCCGCCACCAGCGGCTTCCGGAACCTGGACGTGAGCGGCGCGACTGCCGTGAGCCTGCTGACCGACGTGCCGGTGTCCGGCCTGCTCATTTCACGGCCGCCAGGGGCACCGGTGCCGACCATGAGCGCGAGCGGCGGCAAGCTCACCGCGGCGGGCGTCAACGTCACCAAGATCACCTTCGACACGCTGCCGGTGATCATCGGCGGCGGCGCGATCACGCAGTTCGATACCGTCACCTTCAATCACATCCCGGTCAACGATACTGCGCTCACGGTGAACGACCCCGGCGCCGCCACGCCGTACCTCTTCACCAACCTGGTCTTCTCCGTGGCGCCGACGACGGGCCTCTACCTCCGGGCCAATGACACCGACGGCGCCGCGCCCAACGTGCTGACGGTGGCCATGCCGTCGGCGACGCCGGCCAACCCGGGTGCCTTCACCGCGGCAACCGGCGGCGCCGTGATTCAGTGGCCGGCCGGAGCACCGCTCATCACCTGGACCGGCGCAGTCTCGACCGACTGGGCCACCGCCAACAACTGGAACCCGCAGCGGCTGCCGGTGGCGGCGGACAGCGTCGTGATTCCCAACGGCGTCACCAACTTCCCGACGCTCGCCACCGCGGCCACTGTGGCCGCGATGTTCGAGGATGGCCGGCTGACGATCACCGGCGGCAAGCTCCACGTGACCCGGAGCGCCAACGCGAATACCGGCATCAACCGGATCATCTCGCTCACCGGACCGACCGACTCCGTCTTCATCGGGGACAGCGTGAGTGTGCCGATCAGCGGCGCCGGCGTGGCGGTGCTGGGCGGGAGCACGGGGGTGGGATTCGGCGGAGCGACGCTGACGGTGGTGCTGAACGGCACGGGAGTGCAGGCCTTCCGCCAGGGCACCAGCACCCAGATGGGTCCGCTGCTGATCCGGAAGCCGTCCGGTTCGGTGTCGTTCCCGGTTGGCGTCCGCGCCGACTCGTTCGACGTCAACTCGGCGATTCCCCTCTCCGGCACCGACCTGGTCGCCGAGACCGGGTTCAACTCCGCCGGGGCGGTCACGCTGAACACCCTCGCGGTCACCGGCAGCCTGGCCGTAGCGGGCGCGTATTCCGTCGGCACCACGACTTTCTCTGGTGCTGCGGGACAGCCGGTGATGAACCTTCCGGTGCTCACCTATACCAGCATCGTCGTCGGGCGCACCGCGGACCTGGTGCTCACCGCTCGCACGGTGCTGACCGGAAGCCTGAGCCTCAACGGCAGCGGCATCGGGGGGCCGCCGATCGGCCTGACCATGAGCGGGCACACCATGGTGGTGGGCGGCGCGCTCAACGTGGGCGGGTCTGGTGCGCTGAAGATGACCAATGCGCTGGACAGCATGATCGTGAGCGGGGCGGCGAGCTTCACGGCCAGCAATCCGGCGGGCGCCGGCCTCCTGAGCGCCGGGGTGCTGGTCGTGGGCAGCGACTTCACCGAGTGGGGCCAGTTCGGCGGCGTGCCGTTCCAGGCAACCGGTACCCACAAGACGGTGTTCTCCGCGGCGTCGCCGCACGTGATCACATCGCAGATGGGCACCGCCGCGAACCAGAGCCGCTTCCAGGATCTGACGTGGACGGGGAACGGAACACTCACGATCGACAGCGCCGTCGTCCTGACCGGGAGACTTGGGACTACCGCGGCTGGTACGGTGACGTTCCTGGGCGCCACACTCGGTACGCCGTCGCTGCAGGTTGGCAGCTACGTGTCGAACGGCAGTACCATCTTCAACGACATCCCCGTCAGCATCGTGCAGACGGGAGTCGGCACCGGGTTCTCGCTCAACAACGTCACCTTCCAGGGGCTGCCGCCGACCGCGACGCAGCTCACCATCCAGCACCCCGGCCTCGCCACACCAATCGTCCTGACCGGCCTCACCTTCAGCGTGGTGCCCACGACCGGGTTCTACATCAGCGCCACGGACAACAATCCGTCCGACGGGATCGGCCTGATCGTCAACCTGATCGGCCCGAATCCGGCGACACCGGGTGGGTTCATCGCGACGGCAGGCGGGGCCCTGATCGGATGGCCGCCCGCGGCGCCGACCTTCAGCTGGATTGGCGCGACCTCCAACTGGCTCACGGGGAGCAACTGGAGCACGGGATCCGTCCCGGGCACCACCGACAAGGTCGTGATCAATCCGGCCACCGCCGCACCGGTGATCACGACGAACGAGGTCGTGGGTGATCTGACGGTCAACACCGGCGCCACGCTCACCCTCAGCGGCACGGCCACCCTGACCGTCAACGGCAACCTGGTCTCGAGCGGCACGGTGACCGGGGTCGACCCGACAGTCCTGGTCATGGCCGGCAGCGGCACCACCATTGCCGGCACCATCGGCGCTCCGGTCGGAATCGCGGCACCGGTGTCGACCTCGGGCGCGCTGACGCTCACCGGCGCCAATACGCTCACGGTCAATGCCGGCGGCGTCCTCACCGTCGGTGGTCACACGGTGACCGTGCCGCGCTTCGAGACCCTCGGCACCGGCACGGTGGTCATGAATCTCGCCCTGGACTCACTCAAGGCGGCGCAGGCCGCGGTCTTCGACGGGGCCGACGAAACCGGGCTGCTGACCGCGGGCGTGCTCGTGGTCGGTGATTCCTTCGTCCAGCGCGGCACGGTCAGCCCCTCGAGCTTTGCCGCCTCGGGCAATCACAAGACTGTGTTCAATGGCGCCGGCGGTTCCATCGACTTCGGGAGCGCCGGGACGTCGTCATTCCAGAATCTCGATGTGTCGCCGACCAGCGGCATCGTGAGGCTGGCCACCAACGTCTTCGTGGCCGGGAATTTCCAGCGACTCAACGCGACGGGCACCCTGGCCCTGGACACGCTGGTGCTCTCGGTCCTGGGGAACGCGACGTCGGCCGGACCCATGACGGCCACCAATGGCGGGCTGGCCCTCGGCGGGGCCGGCGCCCTGATGACGGGCAATTTCGCCGGCGTGCTGGTCACCCTGTCCAACAACCGCCTGATGACCGGCGCCACCACGGCTGACGTCCTCGGCATCACGAATGGCGGCCTGAATCTCAACGGCCAGCGCCTGACGGTGAATACACTGCTCACCAGCGGCACCGGCACGCTGACGATGACGAGCGCGTCCGACACGATTGTCGTGACCGGCGGGGCCACCTTTATGGGCGGCAGCACGGCCGGCACGCTCACCGCGGGCGCGCTCAAGCTGGGCGGCGACCTGCTGCAGGGTCCGACCGGCAGCCCCGACGCCTTTGCCCCCTCGGGAACCTTCGCGGTGATTCTCGACGGGGCCGCCACGCAGCAGGTGCACTTCACAAACCCCGGCGCGACGACATCCCACTTCCGAGATGTCGTGATCGCCAATGCGTCCGTCGGCGGGGTGGAGGTCGACAGCGTCTACGTGACGGGCACGGCGGGCTTTGCGACGGCGCTGACCCAGGCCCAGCGGGTCATCCACGGCTTCGGCCCCAGCAGCCGGATCGTGCTGGCCAACCTGAACATCACCCAGACCACCTTCGACAACCTGGTGGTCCGCACACCCACCGACGGCAGCGTGACGCTGACCAAGTTCGACAGCGTCACGTTCATCAACACCGCGGCGAGCGACACCGCGCTGTGGATCATCAGTCCAGGCACGGCGACTCCGTTCACCATCCGGAATGCCACCTTCCAGATAACCCCCAGCAACGGGCTTTACCTGCGGGCGGATGACAGCGACGGGCCGACCCAGCCGTTCACGGTGAACCTGGTCGGCGCGACTCCGGTCTCGGGAGGGCCCTTCTTCCTGACGCAGAACGGGGCGGCGATCAACTGGCCTGCGGCGGCGACCGTCACCTGGACGGGTGGCGCCGGCACCACGGACTGGAACACCCCGGCCAACTGGAGCCCGGCCCAGGTGCCCACCCTCGCCGACAGCGTGATCGTGGTGGCCTCGACGACGACGCCGGTGCTGACCGGCCGGATCAGCGTGGCGGCGCTCAATGTGACGAGCGGGACCATCACGCTGAACGGGCACACCCTGGCCGTGGCGCGCACTTTCGCGACATCGGGGGCGGGCACGCTGACGATGACCAGCGGGCTGGATTCGCTGCTGGTCACCGGCAACGCGGAATTCCTGGGCGGGGGCGAATCCGGATTGATGTCGGCGGGAGTACTGGATCTTGGCGGAGACCTGACCCAGCGGATCAGCGTCACCTTCCTCCCGCAGGGGACGCACAAGACCGTCTTGACGGGTGCGGTGGCGCACCACCTGGTCAGCCAGTCGGCCGGAGATGTGGTGACCTTCCAGGAGCTCGACATCTCCAGCGCGACCGGCGGTGTCTTCCTCGATCCGGCGCTCAATTCGGCGGGGGCGCGGGGCCATCTGACTTCCCATCCGACCGGCGCCACGCCCACCTTCCACGGCGCCACGGTTCAATTCTTCAATCCGAGCGCGGTCGATGTCTCACGGATGGGTGTCGACGGTCTCTGGTTCGAGATCGGCGGGCCGGGACTGGGCATCACCCAGTTCGACAGCGTGACGTTCACCAACCAGTCCCCCACGGTCAGTCAGCTGGCGATCTTCCATCCCGGCTCCGCCACGTCCCACGTGCTCAACCATCTCGACTTCACCGTCATCCCGACGACCGGCGCATACCTGGAGACCACGATCGAAAGCGGGTTCCCGCCGAACCTGACGATTGACGTGGCCAACTCGACCCCGCTCAGCCCCGGCACCTTCATCCTGCCCGGCAGCGGGACCACCATCAACTGGCCGGCGGTCGCCACCTGGCTCGGCACCACGTCCAACATCTGGGAAGCCGGCGCCAACTGGAGCACCGGCGCCGTACCCACTTCCACCGACGCTGTCCTCATTCCGGCCGGAACCCCATCCAGTCCGGTGATCGCGGCGGGAGACGCGGTGAAGAGCCTGGTACTGGCCCCCGGCGCGACGCTGGATATCGGGGCGTCGGGCGCCCTCACCGTCCTGGGCAGTATTGACGCGTCGGGCGTCATCACCGGCACCGCGAGTTCCGAGGTGACGCTGACGGGCTCCGGGACGATGCAGGGCAATTTCGACGCGGTCCGCCTTTTCGCTCCGGCCAATTACTCCCTGGCCGGAAACGTGACGGCGACGCGTTCGGTGCTGTTGTCGACCGGCGCGGTCCTGGCAGTCAACAACCATACTGTCAGGGCCCCGACCTTCACCACGGCCGGCACCGTGGCGATGACCGGGACGCTGGACTCGATCGTGACCACGGGCGATCAGGTCTGGGGCGGGGTGGATGGCACCGGCCTGCTCACGGCCGGAGTCGTTTCAGTGGGCGGGAACTTCATCCAGGACGGCACGGTGAGCCCGCGCTCCTACGCCGCCTCGGCCGGCCATACCACGGTCCTGACCGGCGCGGCGTCGAACACCATCAGCATGCAGAATCCGGATAATGTGGCGGGGTCACACTTCGGCCACCTGGTCGTCCAGAAGACCGCCAGTGCAGCGGCCATCGGCAACACGAATCTTGCCGCCCTCGGCATGATCGACGTGCTGCCCGGTACCGGCCAGCTGGTGAGTCAGCACATCGACGCGCTGGGCGTCCGCTCGACCGGCACCGCCACGATCAACCCGCTCACGCTCGCGGTCAGCCTTGGGGACAGCCTGATCGTGGCCGGTCCCTACAACGTCGACACGACCTCGATCGGCGGCGGCAACATCAATCCCGCCCTTCCCTACCGGAACCTGCGCCTGGGTTCCAACGCCACCAACCCAGGACCGCTTACCCTGACCGACGGCGATCTGCTCCTCGTGGGCGGACAGTTCACGCTTGGCGCCAATGTCGCACTGACCCGGACCGGCGCCACCGGCGGCAACATCGTCATCAACGGCGGCGGTGCCCCGACACTCGAGCTCAATGGCCACACGCTGTCGGCGGCGGGCGATCTCACGATGCAGAACCAGGCGTTCCTGCTCATGACCAATCCCGCCGACTCGCTCGATATCGGCGGCAACGTGCTGGTGGACGGCGGGGACGAATTCAACAAGCTCACGGCGGGCAAGCTGGTGGTACGCGGCAACTTCAACCAGTTGGCCACCAACAGCACCGGCTCCTTCCGGGCGTTCGCGGGCCACAATACCATCTTCGCGGGCGGCAACAGCCAGTCGGTCGTCTTCGCCAGCTGGGGAGCTTCCGATCTCGGGAACGCCATCATCGACAAGACCGGCGGCACGATCAACTTCTCGCCCGGTGGGGAAGCGGACGGCTTCACCAGCGTGATCAGCCCGACGGTGGTCACCAGCGACAACCAGTACATCACCAACGCCATGAAGGTGGCGGCCGGGGCCACCGTCAACTTCCCGGCCCTGCTGCTGCCCTCCGGCGACAGCCTCCAGGTGCAGGGCGACCTGACCTCCTTCCGGACCCACTTCCAGAGCTTCCAGGGAACCGGCGGTGGCACGATCCCCGCGTCGCCCAACATCCACTACACGGACGTCATCAGCGACGGCGGATTCGTGGCGCCGGGCTTCGCGATTCCGGGAACGTTCACCTCCGAGAGCGGCGACATCATATTCAACGGCGATGCCACGATCGGCACCAACCTGGTCGCCTCGACCGGCACGTTCAATCCGAACGGTCACACCATCAACGTGCAGGGCGACCTGCAGACCACGGCAAACGGTACGCTGATCATGGCCAACGCCACGGATGCCGTGAATGTGACCGGCAACGCCATCTTCGACGGGGGGAGCGAGGCGAGCCGCCTGGTGGCGGGCGTCCTCACGATTACCGGCTCGTTCAGCCAGCTCGCGACCACCAGCACCCAGAGTTTTGCGGCGAATCCGGGCCATCTGACCCGGTTCACCAGCAATCCGGCGAACATCAGTTTTGCCACTCCGGGAGCCGCCGCCTCGCACTTCGGTGACCTGGCCGAGTCCGGCTTCGGCGCCACCTTCAAGCTGGCCTCCGACGTCACCGTCACCGGCAATCTGAGCGGCGGGGATGGTTTCGGCGGGCTTCTGCTCGGCGCCACCTGCACCGAGGTCTTCACGGTGACTCAATTCTCCACCAGCGGCCCGTTGCGGCTCGATTGTACCCGGCTGGTGGTGGACGACCAGGCCGGATTGAACTCCTTCGGCCTCAATGGCGTCTCATTCACCAATCTGCCGACCAACGTCACCCAGCTCACCATCCGCCACCCCGGTCTGGCGGCCGGCAACTTCCTCACGGGCCAGGTAGACTTCGTTCAGCTCAACGCCGGGGACACCGGGCACTATGTGGACGTGGTCGATACCGACGGCTCATCGCCGCTCCTGGTCGTGGACATACCCCAGCCACATGTGGCCAATGGCCCGGCGTTCGAAACCACGAGTGGCGGCGCGTCGGTGATCTGGGAATAGGCGGAAGAACGGAAAGGCGGGCGGGCGGGCCCTGAAGGACTTCCGCGCGGCGAGGGCGCTAACTGCCGCGCCCTGATGCCGCTCGATCGCGGGCGGAACGACGATGGCCGAAGACCTTGGTGAATCAAGGCGCTTCGGCCATCTGCTTTGATTCTCGTCTTTCGACTCGCGACTCCTATCCCACTTCCTCCAGCGCCTGGTACATCGCCTTGGCACTCGGCCACCGCGCCTCCCGCGGCTTGGCCAGCGCCTTGAGAATCAGCTCGGCCAGCGCGTCCGGAATATCCGAGCTCAGCAGGCGAGGGTCAGGCGGGGCATCCTGGAGGTGGGCCGCGATCAGGGCGGTCACGGTTGGTTCGACGAACACGCGCCGCCCGGTCAGGCACTCGAACAGCACCGCACCGGCCGCGTACAGATCGGTCCTGCCATCCACCTCGTCGGCCAGCAGCTGCTCGGGTGACATGTATTCCGGCGTGCCGATCATCGTCCCCTGCTCCGTGAGCGCGGAGCCGCTGGGCCGGCGCCCCTCGGCCAGGCGCGCAATCCCGAAGTCCATCACCTTGAGTGCGCCGGACGGGTCGATCATCAGGTTCTGCGGTTTGATGTCCCGGTGGACGACCCCGGCCTCGTGGGCCACCTCGAGCGCCAGGCAGAGCTGCTTGCCGATGGCCAGGGTGACGCCGAGTGGCAATGCCCCGCGCTTGGCCAGCAGCTCGGCGAGGCTGGTCCCTTCGGCGTACTCCATCGTGATGTAATACGCGCCGCCGACCTCACCCAGGTCGTGGGTGCGCAGCACGTTCCGGTGGGTAATCCGGCGGGCCAGCTTGATCTCCTGCTTGAACCGCTCGAGCAGCGAGGCGTCCTGCTGCAGTCCTTCGGGGCGGAGCGTCTTGATGGCCACCGTCTCCTGCAGCTGGCGGTCCCAGGCCCGGTACACCACCCCCATCCCGCCCGAGCCGAGCGTTTCCTTGATCTCGTAGCGGTCATCGAGCAGCGAGCCCGGCCGAAGCTGGCCGGTGTGGGCCTGGGTCGTCGCGGCGGCGCGCATCGTCTCGCCCGCATTGGGAAAGGAGCGGATCGTCGGTGCGGGAGTGGCGGAGTGGCTCAGGTAGTCCACCAGCTCCTGCTTCTGCTTGAGATCGGCCAGCATCCGCGCAAAGGCGCTGGCCAGTTCACCCACCTCGCCTTTCGAGCCCACGTCGAACGATTCGCCGAACCGCCCCTCCGAGACCGCGCGGGTCGCCTCGACGAGGCGGCGCACCGGCCGCGTCACCTGGCGCGCCACCACCAGCGCACTGAGCAGCGCCAGCACCAGCCCGGCGCCGAAGGCCATGATCATGGTGCGCTGCAGCGCGGTATAGGCGGCGAGTTCGGCGGCGCGAGGCCGGAGGGCGGCGTATCCCGCGACGATGTTGCCGTCCGCCGTCCGCAGCGCGCCCAGCACGCCGACAAACGGTTCGCCAGCGGCCGTCAGGTGGAACGGGGCGTGGGTGGAATCCCGGAAGATGCTGTCGAGTGAAAGCGCCTTGAGCGCCCGGTCCATGGGGCCCCTGGGCAGCGTGGAAAGCGATACATGCGGAGCGCCGGTCGAGTCGCGGTCGAAGAAGGCAATCTCCGAACCGGTGTGGCGCTTGAGCTCGGCCACAATGCCGCTGTCGATCGCCAGCCCGGCGACGACGACGCCGTAGAGCTTGCGGCTGTTGGGGTCGCGGACGGGGACGCCCACCGCCTGGAACAGCACGTCGTTCGAATCACCCGGCTCGATCCAGACTCCCTGCGTCGAATCGCCCTGCAGCGCGAGTCCCACCACGGACCCTTCGGAGAAGTCCGTCCCGGCCGCGTCGCGGTGCAGCGTCCAGGCCAGGGCTTCGCCGTTCGGATTGGTGATCAGCACCCATGAGGCCCCGGCCTGATCCCTGAACTCGCCGGCGCGGTCGAGCAGGTCGGCGCCGCTGTTTTCCGACGACTGCGACAGCTGGGCGATGTAGGTGGGAACCCGGGCCTGGACACCGATGACCTGCAGGAGCACCCGGCCGCGCGCGTCGAGCGCATCCTGCACCGCGGAACGGGCCGCGTCGAGCGCCCGGGCCAGCGACTGGTCGGCGGCCTGATCGGCCCGGTGCTTGGTGAGGAGCAGCGCCCCGCCCAGCACCACCACGACCACGGCCGCGGTGGCGAGGAAGATCCGGGTACCGAGTCCGTGCGGGTTGATCCCCTTAATAGCGGCGGCCCGTCGTGGTGTAGGGTTGGCCGTACTTGTTGAGATGCGGCTTGAAGTGATAGCCCGAGGCGTCGAGCGCAATCCTGACCCCGGTCATGCCGCCGGCCGGCACCGTCAGTGGTTGCGTGACTTCCTTGGCACGCTCATGCCAGGCGTGCAGGGTGTAATCCCCCGGCGGCACATCATGCAGCTGGAAGGTGCCGTCGCCCGCGGCCTGCCCGGACCACGGCGTGTCCAGCACGAGCACGAATCCACTCATCGTCGCGTGGACGTTGCAGTAGACCCGGACGATTCCGGGCTTGTCGAACCTCGCCGACTTGCCGTCGCCCCGGGAATAGAGGCCGAGGTCGAACGCCCCCGCGTCGGAGAGGGAGAAGACGTTGTGCTTGAAGGAATCGTGGTTGGGAAAGGTGACGGAACTCCCCACCGTCACCACCAGCAGGTGGGGAATGAACTGCTTGTCCTGGATGGCCATGCTGACCGGCGCGGCCTTGAGCGTCGGCGGCGTGGCGGGCTCGAGCCAGACGACGGCCTGGCCCAGGTCATCCGGAGCCTGGTCCCCCCGGTCCTGCATCGCGACGGTGCCGACCACGGTCGCGCCGCCCTGGGCCGAGGCGGGAGACGCCGTGGCCGCCATGACAATGGAAATCGCGAGTGGGGCAAGCGTCAGCTGGCGCATGATCCAAGGTAAGTGACGGGCAAGGTGCGCGCCAAGGGACGGGAGTCGCCGCCGCAGCTACCGCCGATGACGGCGCCGGGCCTCCGGGGCCGAGGCCAGCAGAACCTCCGGAAGATGCCCATGCCGGAGGCGCCGGGCCGGCGCCACCCTTCGAGGGCCCGCCGGCACTGGCCAGCCGGTCTGCATCACGCTGGCGGAATCGTCCTGCTCCAGATCGAAGTAGTCCACCAGCTCATCGCGCAGATCGTCCTCGGTGACCAGGCCGGTGAGGAACCGTTCGGGATAGCCGGGCTCTATCAGCACGAAGCCGAAGGGGTAGTCGAGTCCCCGGAAATCGATGAAGCGGCGGCTGCCACCGGCCGGCCTGACCAGCACGCCGTGGGCATGCGTGGCGTGCAGGGGTATGTCGTAACTCGCGAGGTAATCCCCGGCCCAGCCGGCGGTGGCCTTGAGTTCGGCGGCGGCCTCTTCACGCGAACCGGTGTCCAGCGTATCCACCGCCGGGAGCCAGAACAGGACGACGGCGGCCGAGTCGAGGGTAAGGAGAGTGTCGCTGAAGGCCGGCCCGTTGGTGTCGGCTGCGGCGGGGGCCGCCGGGGTCGGGGTGGACCGGGCCGAAGCCGGGCTGCGCGGATGCCGCGCTTCGGCACTCCGGCAGCCAGAGAGGGCCAGCAACCCCAGAGCCCAGAGGCCCAGCATGGCTGTCCGTTCGATTCGCTGCACCTGCGACCCCTTTCCTGCCGGGCGGGCAGCCCGGATCCCGGAGGGAAGGGATAGGGGGGCGGCGGCCCCGGGGGAAGGTCCGGCCCGGCCCTTGATTAATACAAACGTATGAATTAATAATACGCCCGTATGAAAACACCTGACACCACAGCCGACCGCCTGCTCGCCACCGCCCGACGCCTTTTTGCCGAGCGGGGCTACGCGGCCACCTCTGTACGGGACATCACGGCCAAGGCCCGCACCAACCTCGGCGCGGTGACCTACCACTTCGGCTCCAAGGAGGCGCTCTACCAGGCGGCCCTCCTGCAGTTGGTGGAGCCGATGTCGGAGCAGGTGGTCCAGCTGGCCAGCGCTCCCGGGCCTGCGCTCGACCGGGTCGAGGCGCTGGTGGACTTCTACTACCGCTACCTCCATGACCATCCGGAGCTGCCGCGCTTCATGCTGCAGATCCTGACGGAGCAGGGACCGCTCCCCAAGGCGCTGGCCGCCTCACAGCAGAGCCAGCGCCAGGCAGTCATGGCCCTGATCGAGCGCGGCCAGCGGGAAGGGGAAATCCGCCAGGGGCCGGTACCTGTCATCGGCATGAGCATCATCTCACAGCCCATCTACTTCATGCTGGCCCGCCGGGTCATCACTCAGATAGTGGGCATCAACCCGGACGATCCCGCGATCGTCGAGGCGGCTTCGCGTCATGCACGCGCCATCATCCGCCAGGGACTCGCGGCCGATCCGAAAGGAGGGACCCCGGCATGAGCCGGAACATCATCACCCCGCTCATGGCCGTGGGCCTGGGCTGGGCCACGGCGCTTGCGGCGCAGACGCCGGCAGTGCCGCGGGACTCGCTCCGCCTCCCGGAGCTGGTGGACGAGGCGTTGAATCTGGATCCGCGCCAGCGGCTCGTCCGCCTGCAGTCGGACGAAACCGCTCTGCACGAGCAGAACCTCAAGTCCGGGTACCTGCCCTCGATCAGCGCCAAGGGGTATGCCCAGTACCAGTCCGACGTGGTGACGGCCCCCTTCCCGCCTCCACCTGGACAACCGGGCATCGTCCTGCGCAAAGACACGTATGACATGAGCGTGTTCGTGGACCAGGCGGTCTACGATCCCTCGATTGCGCCGCGCCGGGCCGCGGAGCGAGCGTCGCTGCGCCTCTCGCAGAGTGGGGTGGCGGCTTCGCTGTATGGCATCCGGGAACAGGTCACCGACGCCTTCTTCATGGCCGCTGCCCTGGAACAGCGTGCCGCCGAGATCCGCACCACCATCGCGGGTCTCGAAGCGCAGCTGTCGGAGGCCGCGGCCCGGGTTCGGGCGGGTACCGCGCTGGCCGGCGACACGGCCATGATCGCCGCGACCCTGGTGCAGCGCCGCCAGGATGAACTGCAGCTGGGCTCCGATCGGACTGCCACCCTGGCGCGCCTTGGTGAGCTGATTGGCCGGCCGGTATCGGAGGCACAGGTGCTGATCCTCCCGGACCTCGCCGCGGAGGTGGCGGCAATCCGGAGCGCGATGGACACCCTGAAGGCCCGTCCGGAGTTTGCCCAGTACGCGGCCCAGCGGGACCAGCTGACCAGCCAGATGAGCGTGGAGGGCGCCACGGCCAAGCCGCGGGTCGGTCTCTATGGACGGCTCGGCTACGGCGCCCCTGGCCTCGACTTCCTCAATAATGCGTTCGACGTCTACGGCATCATCGGCGTCGAGGTGAAGTGGGCGCCGTTCGACTGGGGTGTCACCGGCCGCCGCAAGGAGGCACTCGAGATCCAGCGCCAGATGGCCGCCACCAACGAAGCCGCCTTTGCACGGGACCTCAAGGTGGCCATCCAATCCGATCTGGCCACTCTCGACCGGCTGCAGATCACGCTGGCCATGGATGATCAGATCGTGGCGCTGCGCGAAAACACCGAGCGCGAGGCGCGCGTCCGGCTGGCCGAAGGGGCGGTGACCACCGCCGAGTACGTCGATCGCAATACTGAACTGCTCTCGGCCCGGCTGGCGTGGGCCCAGCACCGGGTCCAGCTGGCCCAGACCCAGGCCGAGTTGCTCACCCTGCTTGGCGCGGAGGTTCGCTGATGCGCATTCACAGATGGAATCGGGTCCTCCGCGCCGGCGCGATGACCGCCGTAGTGACGATGCTGGCAGGCTGCGGCCGCCACGACGAGCCGGACGCCTGGGGCAACGTGGAGGCGGAGGAGGTGGTCGTGGGATCGCAGGCCGCGGGCCAGCTGCTCACCTTCGTCCCGGAAGAGGGCAGCCGCCTGGCTGCAGGCGTGCCCGTCGCGGTGATCGACACGGTGCCGCTGGTGCTCCAGCTCAAGCAGTACCAGTCGCAGCGGGCCGCGAACGTCTCGCACGAGGCGGAGGTGGGCCAGCAGATGGATGTGCTCGAGGTGCAGCGCGAAATCGCCCAGCGGAACTACGAGCGGACCAAGCGGCTTCTGGCCGAGCGGGGCGCCACGGCTCAGCAGATGGACCAGGCCGAACGGGATTACAAGACGCTGCTGGCCCAGATCGAGGCGACGCGGACGCAGCAGCAGACGGCCGGGCACGACGTCGGCGCCACCGACGCCCGGGTAGCCCAGATCCGGGATCAGATCCAGCGCAGCCGGGTGACCAACCCGCAGGCCGGAACTGTCCTGGCGACCTACGTGCGGACCGGCGAGGTGGTGCAGAACGGCCAGCCGCTCTACAAGATCGCCAGCCTCGATACGCTCACCCTGCGGGCGTACATCACCGAGCCGCAGCTCGCCCTGGTGAAGCTCGGCCAGCGCGCCGAAATCTCGGTCGACGCGGGCAAAGGCGAGCGCCGCCAGCTGAGCGGCACGGTCTCGTGGGTGTCGGCCGAGGCCCAGTTCACGCCCACGCCGATCCAGACCCGCGAGGAGCGGGCCAACCTGGTGTACGCCGTGAAGATCCGGGTGCCCAACCCCGACGGCGTGCTCAAGATCGGCATGCCGGCCGACGTGCGGTTCGGAGCGGCGGCCAAGCCGTGACCAGCGGCAGCGGGGCGCCGGCGGTGGTGGCGGAAGAGCTGAGCAAGCACTTCGGCCAGACGGTGGCGGTGGACCGGGTGTCCCTCGCCATCGGCACCGGCGAGCTGTTCGGGCTGATCGGGTCCGATGGATCGGGCAAGACGTCGCTCTTCCGGATGCTCACCACGCTGATTCTCCCCACGTCGGGCAAGGCCACCGTGCTGGGACGCGACGTGGTGAAGGAGCTCTGGTCGCTGCGCCAGCGCGTGGGCTACATGGCGGGACGATTCTCGCTCTACCCCGACCTGAGCATCGAGGAAAACCTGCGCTTCTTCGCCTCGGTGTTCGGCACCACCATCGAGAAGGAATTCGCCCAGATCGAACCGATCTACGTCCAGATCGCGCCGTTCAAGGATCGCCGCGCCTCGGCGCTGTCCGGCGGCATGAAGCAGAAGCTGGCGCTCTGCTGCGCCCTGGTGCACCGCCCCGAGATCCTCTTCCTCGACGAGCCCACCACCGGGGTGGATGCCGTATCCCGCCGCGAGTTCTGGGACCTGCTGGCGGCGCTCAAGGCGTCTGGCCTCACCATCGTGGTGTCCACGCCTTACATGGACGAGGCTGTCCGCTGCGACCGGGTGGCCCTCATGCAGCACGGCCGCATCCTGGCCATCGATACGCCCGACGCGGTGACCCGCTCGTTCGACCGGCCGATGTTCACGGTGCGCGCGGCCGACCGCCATCGCCTACTGCACCTGGTGCGCCAGTACCCCGGAACCAACTCCGTCTATCCGTTCGGCGAGGTGCTGCACTACACCGACCGCCGCACCGACGGTCCAGCCGCACCTCTGGGCCAGGCGCTGGCGGCATTCCTTGGCAGCCAGGGGCTGGCCGGCGTCGAAGTGCAGCAGGCGGAGCCGACCATCGAGGACGTGTTCATCGCGCGGATGGGAGCGCCGGAGGCGCCGCCCGGAACCGGGGGGAGTCACGCCGCATGACTGAACCGCTCACCATCGAAGCGCGGGAGCTGTCCCGCACCTTCGGCGACTTCAAAGCGGTCGACCGGATCTCGTTCGAGGTCCGCGCCGGTGAGGTCTTCGGCTTTCTGGGCGCCAACGGCGCCGGAAAGACCACCGCGATCCGGATGCTGACCGGCCTGCTCGAGCCGAGTTCCGGTGAGGCCAGGGTGGCCGGGTTCGATGTTTACCGGGACAGCGAGTCCATCAAGCGCAACATCGGCTACATGAGCCAGAAGTTCTCGCTGTACGATGACCTCACCCCCAGCGAGAACATCCGGTTGTACGGCGGGATCTACGGGCTCACCGCCGCCGAGGTGCGGGAACGGACCGCCGCCATCCTGAGCCGACTGGGACTCGAGAGCGCCTCATCCGCGCTGGTGCGTTCCCTGCCCCTGGGCTGGAAGCAGAAGCTCGCCTTTTCCGTCTCGATGCTGCACCGGCCCCGCGTGGTGTTCCTCGACGAGCCCACCGGAGGTGTCGACCCGATCACCCGGCGGCAGTTCTGGGAGCTGATCTACGACGCCGCGCACGAGGGCACCACCGTGCTCGTCACGACGCACTACATGGATGAAGCGGAGTACTGCGACCGCCTTTCCATCATGGTGGCCGGACGGATCGGCGCCATCGGCACGCCTGGTGAGGTCAAGGCGGAGTTCCAGGCGGATTCGATCGACCAGGTGTTCGTGAAGCTGGCGCGCCCCGGCGCAACGGCGGGCGCGGCGTCATGAACGAGCTGCGCGGGCTGCTGCGCAAGGAGTGGCTGCACATCCTCCGGGACCGGCGCACCCTGGCCGTGCTGGTTCTTATGCCGATCGTGCAGGTCATCCTCTTCGGCTACTCGATCCGCACCGACGTGCAGGATGTGCGGCTCGCCATCGTGGACCCGGTGCCGGACCAGGTCACCCAGGAACTGCGGGCCCGCTATGCCGCCACCCCGACGTTCCGGATGGCCGCGGTCCTGTCACGCGAAAGCGAACTCGAGCGGCTCTTCCAGTCGGGTGAGGCCCAGGTGGGCGTGATCTTCGAACCCGGCTTTGCCGGCCGCCTGGCGCGCGGCCTCCCCGCCCGGGTGCTTATCGTGGCGGATGCGGCGGAGCCCAACACCGGCACTTCGCGGCTCAACTACGCCTCGGCGGTCCTCCAGCATTACCAATCCGAGCATGGCGGTGTACCGGGAACCCGGATCGTTCCGCAAATCAGGATCCGCTTCAATCCGACCAGCGAGAGCGTGAACCTGTTCGTGCCGGGGCTCATGGCCATGGTGCTGACGATCACGTCGGCGCTGATGACGGCGCTTTCTCTCACCCGTGAAAAGGAGACGGGAACCATGGAGACGCTGCTGGTGTCTCCGCTCCGCCCCTGGCAGATCGTGGTGGGCAAGGTGGCGCCATACATGCTGATCGGGCTGGTGGGCCTGCTGGCGGTGGTGGCCGAGGCGCGGCTCATCTTCGGGGTTCCGCTGGTGGGCAGCCTGGCGCTCCTGGTGGGCGAAGGACTGCTGTTCATCCTCGTGTCGCTGGCTCTTGGCATCCTGATCTCGGCCCGCACCTCGTCGCAGCGGGTGGCAATGATGGCGGCCCTGGTGGGCACCATGCTGCCGACCATGCTGCTGTCCGGATTCATCTTTCCGCTCGAGAGCATGCCCGTGATCCTGCAATGGGTGTCCCTGGTCGTGCCCGCCCGCTGGTTCGTGTCGATTGCCCGGGGCATCATGCTCAAGGGCATCGGACTGTCCTACCTGTGGCGGGAAACCCTGGTGCTGGCGGGAATGGCGCTGTTCCTGCTCGTGATGAGCGCCCGGTCCTTCCGGGTGAGACTGGAGTAGCCGATGCGAGGGGAGTGGGTGACCGGCCTCCGCCGGATCAAGGTGCTGGCGCAGGCCGAGGTGCTGCACGTGCTGCGGGACAAGGCCACGCTGGCCCAGATCATCGTCATGCCGCTGGTGCAGCTGCTGGTGCTGGCCAATGCGGCGACGTTCACCATCAAGGATTCGCCGCTGTACGTGGTGGACCAGGACCGGAGCAGCAGCTCGCGCGGGCTGGTGACCCGGCTGGCGGCGTCCGGATTCTTCCGCATGGTGGGGCAGTCCTCGTCCAGCGCCCCGGCCGAGGACCTGATGCTCCGCGGTGGCGTCACCCTGGTGGTGACGATTCCCCACGACTTCGAGTCCGACCTCTATCGCACCGGGGCGGGCACGGTCCAGCTCTCCCTCAACGGCGAGAAGGGCTCCGCGGCGGGAATCGTGCAGGGATACACCGTGCAAATCATGAACGACTATGCCCGCGAGCTCGATCGCGAGATCCGCCCGAACTTCCGCAACGTCGACAGCGACGAGCCCGGACCGGTCGCGGGCAGGGAGCGGATCGACGTGCAGACCCGGGGGTGGTACAACCCGACGCTCGACTACCGGCACTACATGGTGCCGGGCATCCTGGTGGCGCTTGTCACCATGATCGGCACCCTGCTCAGCGCCCAGAACATCGCCCGGGAAAAGGAGATCGGCACGCTGGAGCAGCTCAACGTCACGCCGATCACCAAGAGCCAGTTCATCATCGCCAAGCTGCTCCCCTACTGGGGACTGGCCATGCTCGATCTCGTGCTGGGCCTCGTGGCCGCGCGGCTGATCTTCTCTCTGCCGATTCACGGCTCGCCGTTCCTGCTGCTCGGCGCGGCCGGAGTCTACCTGCTGGTGGCGCTGGGGTTCGGACTGTGGATTTCCACGGTGGTGGAAACCCAGCAGCAGGCGATGTTCGTGACGTTCTTCGTCATGATGGTCTACCTGCTCATGAGCGGGCTGTTCACCCCGATCGAAAGCATGCCCCGCTGGGTGCAGATCGGCTCGCTGATCAATCCGGTGCGGCACTTCGTGACGATTTCCCGGGGCATTCTGCTCAAGGGGGCGGGACTGCAGGAGATCCTGACGCCGCTGCTGACCCTGGCGGGATTCGCGGTGGTCGTGCTGAGCCTGGCGGTGCGGCAGTATTCGAAGCGGACGGCATAGGGGGGCAGACGGGCAGACGGGCCCTAAAGGACTTCCTCGCGGCGAGGGCGCAGACTACCGCGCCCTGGTGCCGCTCGGTCGCAGACGGGCAGTGCCGGACTCCGCACTGCCCATCAATCCGTCAATCCCACAATCCATCGATCCTTCAATCAGCCTTTCGCCAAAAGCCGGTCCAGCGCCGCGTAGCTCTCGTTCATGCCCTGCTCCATTCCCGACTTGAGCATGCCATCCCGCTCCTCGGCAGTGAAGTAGCTCGCCGTGCTGGTCAGCCGCGTCCTTCCGCCTTCCAGTTCCTCGAGAATCATGTCCGTAATGACGACGTGCCCGGGCATCCCGTCCCACTCGAAGGTGGCCTCAAGCCGGCGGGGCGGTTCGACCACCCGGAAGCGGCCCTCGAAGCCATGGGTTTCGCGGCCCGCGTGTTCGACGTACCGCCAGTGGCCGCCGCGCACCAGCTCATGCTTTTCGATGTCCAGCTTGTTGCCCCTGCCCCACCACTGGGCGATTTCCTCGGGGACGGTGAAGGCGCGCCAGACCCGGTCCCGGGTGGCCTCGAAGATCCGCTCCACCCGGAGTTCACGCTCGCCTTGGAGCGTGAGCCGGGCGGGAATGATGGCACTGATCATCAGTCGTTTCCTTTCGTGCGCTCGAGGTAGGCATCGAGCCGGTTGAGTCGTGCTTCCAGCATTGCCTGGTACTGAACGATCCACGCCACCTCATCCGCCAGCCGCCTGGGCCCCACTCGGCAGGTCCGGATCCGTCCCACCTTCTTCGAGGTGATCAGCCGGGCCTCCTCCAGCACCTGCACATGCTTCTTGATGCCGGTGAGGGTCATGTCGAAGGCCTCGGCCAGCTCCGTGATGGAGCGATCGCCGTGGCCGAGCTTCTGGAGAATGCCGCGGCGGGTGGGATCCGCGACGGCGGCAAAGGCCTGATCGAGCCCCGCTTGATACTGAACCATACGGTTCAGTATAGTCTTTCCGGGCCGGTTGTGCAAGACAGTGCGCTTGCAAGCATCTACTTGCTTGCCTCAAGCCCGGCCATTACACTGTGCGCCCCATGGAAATTCGCGATCGCCTCCTTCACGCCGCCGCCCGGGTCTACGCCGAGACCGGATTCCGCGGAGCCACCACGCGCCGGATCGCGCTGGAGGCCGGGGTGAATGAAGTCACCCTGTTCCGTCATTTCGGCTCCAAGTCCCGCCTGATCCACCAGGCCATCGAGTGCTCCAGCCTGGGCACGGCGCCGCCACTCCCCGCGGAGCCGGCCGATCCCCGGGCCGAGCTGCTTTCCTGGGCCCGCAGCCACATTGCCACGCTGCGCTCGCGCCGGTCGCTCATCCGGACCTGCATGGGCGAGATCGAGGAGCATCCCGACTTGCTGGGCGAAGGGGGCGGCCCCACCGCGCAGGCGGCCATCCACCTGCGCAATTACCTCGATCGACTGAAGCAACGCGGCCTGGCAGGGAAGGAATTCGATGCGGTGGCCGCCGGCGCCATGCTGATGGGAACGCTGTTCGCCGATGCCATGGGGCGGGATGTGATGCCGGATCTGTTCAATGCCGACCCTGACAAGGCGGTCGAGCAGTACGTCGACCTGCTGCTCCGCGCCATCGGGGCCGGGAACGGTACCAGGAGCCATTGAGATGACGCGCACTTCCGGACTGGCGCTGGCGCTGGTCTTTGCCGCCTTCCCCGCCGCTCTCGCGGCTCAGCAGAGCGACAGCGTCCGCAGTCTCTCGCTCGAGGACGCCGTGCGGCTGGCCCTGCCAGCGAGCGAGCAGGTGGGCATCGCGCTGGCGGAGCGGATCCGCGCCAGCGGCCAGATCAAGCGGGCCTATGCCGAGTTCCTGCCGCAGATCACGCTGTCAGGGCAGTACACCCGGCAGATCAAATCGCAGTACAGCAGCGGCAGCAGCGGCGGCAGCAGCTCCGCACCGGCCACCTGCCCCTCGTTCACCGGACAGCCGGGTACCAACGAGCAGCGGCTCGATTCGCTGGAAAAGGCGGTCAACTGCCTGACCAACCAGAACCCGTTTGCCGCCTTCAGCGATCTGCCGTTCGCACGTCCCAATCAGTGGAACTTCGGGATTGCCTACGCCCAGACGCTGTTCAACGGCAGCATCATCAACGGCCGGACCACGGCCGCCAAGGCGGGCCGCCAGCTGGCCGAGCTCGGCATCACCAGCTCGCAGGCCCAGCTGGTCCTGGATGTGACCACGGCCTACTACGATGCCCAGCTGACGGATCAGCTGGTGGCCATCGCGCAGCTGGCGCTGGATCAGTCCGACACGACGCTGCGCCAGACGGAGCTCGGCTTCAAGGTGGGCTCGAGCGCCGAGTTCGATGTACTGCGGGCCCGGGTGTCCCGCGACAACACGAGGGTCACGCTGATTCAGCAGGAAGCCAACCGGGACGTGGCGCTCTACCGCCTCAAGCAGCTGGTGCTGCTGCCGCTCGACCGGCCGGTGACCCTTACGACTCCGCTGGCCAGCATGGAAACGGATTCGCTGACCTTCCCCGACACGCTGCTCCTCGGCTCCCAGGATTCCCTGACGAAGGAGCGCTCCGCCATCAAGCAGGCGGAGGAGACGGAGGTCATCCAGCGGATCATCTACAAGATCGCCGATGCCGAATGGTGGCCGACGCTGAGCGTGACTTCCCGATACGGACAGCTGGCCTATCCGAACAGCACCTTTCCGGGGGCCCATGACTTCCGGACGGACTGGAACGTCGGGGTGCTGCTCAACTTCCCGGTCTGGACCAGCGGCCGCTACAGGGGCGATGCGCAGGTGGCCCAGGCCGACTACGAGCAGGCCCGGCTCCGGACCTCGCTCACCCGGAAGCTGGCCGCGATCGACACCCGCCAGGTCATCTCCCGCCTGCTGGCATCGCGGGCGGCATGGGTGGCGAGCGTCGGCACGGTAGAGCAGGCCAACCGGGCCTACCAGATCGCCGAAGTCCGCTACCGTGAAGGGATTTCCAGTCTGACCGAACTGAACGACGCGCGGCTGGGCCTGGCCCAGGCCCAGGTCAACCGGGCCACCGCGGCGCGCGATTTCCAGGTGGCGCTCACCCGTCTCGAACTGCTTCCCGATCTTCCGATTGGCACCGCTGGCGCGGCCGATGCCGCCAACCAGGCCACGGTCGGTCCCGTCCTTCCCCGCACCACCACCACGCCATGACCAAGCGCATTGCTCCGGCCGCCCTGCTGGCCGCGTTGGCCGCTCTTTCCGCGGGCTGCAAGCCGGCGGCACCGGCCGCTTCCCCGGGTGTCCAGGCCATCGAGCTCGGGCGGGAGAACGTGACAGTCGCCGCGGCCGCCGAGCTCAAGAGCGGCCCCACGATCTCCGGGGCACTGACCGCCGAGCGCCAAGCCACCATCCGCGCCGAGGTGAACGGCACCGTGATGGAGGTCGCCGCCGAACAGGGCCAGGCGGTTTCCGGTGGCCAGCGGCTGGCCCGGCTCGATGACACCGGGATCCGCGACGCCTACGAGTCGGCCAAGTCGCTCAAGCGCTCCGCCGACCAGGCGGTGGACCTGGCCCAGCGCAACCTGGAGCGCAGCAAGTCACTGCACGATGCCGGGGCGATCTCGTCACGTGATGTGGAGCAGGCCACCTGGACCCTGACCAACGCCCAGGGCCAGCAGGCCGATGCCGAGGCGCGGGTGGCCAGCACCGAGCGGCAGTTGCGCAAGACGGAGGTCCGCGCCCCGTTCGCGGGCAGCGTGAGCGAGCGCCGGGTCAATGTGGGCGACGACGTGACGCCGGGGACCGCGCTCTTCACGGTGGTGGACCTCGGGAGCCTGCGGCTCGAGGCCTCGGTGCCTTCGGAACAGCTGGGCCGGCTCAAGGTGGGCTCGCCGGTGGAATTCACCGTGGATGGCTTCAAGGGCAAGCTGTTCAACGGCAAGATTTCGCGGATCAACCCCACTGTGGATCCTTCGACCCGCCAGGTGCGGATTACCGTGACCGTGCCGAACGACGCGGGGCGCCTGGCGGCGGGGTTGTTCACGCAGGGGCGGGTGGCGACGGCCTCCCAGAGCGGCATCTCGGTGCCGTTCACGGCGCTGGATGAGCGCGGGATCCAGGTCGTGGTCTACCGTCTCAAGGGCGGCAAGGTGGAACGGGTCCCGGTGACCCTCGGCGTGCGGGATGAGCTGGCCGAGCGGGTCCAGGTTGTCAGCGGGGTGAGTGAAGGGGATACGCTGCTGCTGGGCTCCGCCCAGGGCATCAGTGAAGGATCCACCGTCCGGGTCGTCGGCGAATAAGGGGGCCAGGGAGCGGCACCATGTTCATATCCGATTTTGCCATCAAGAAGCCCATCGTCACCGTCACAGTGATGGTGGCGCTGGTTGCCTTCGGCATCGCGGCGCTGCTCAACCTGCAGACCGACGAATTCCCCGACGTGCAGCAGCCGATGATCGTGGTGAGCATCCCCTACCCCGGCGCCTCGCCCGAGACAGTGGAGCGCGAGGTGGTGGAGCCGGTCGAGGAGGCGCTGTCCGGCATCAACGGGGTGGACTGGTCCAAGACCACGTCCAATTCGATCGACGGGCTGGCCCAGCTCCTGGTGGTATTCGACTACGAGAAGCCGCTGCAGGAGGCCAGCCAGGACATCCGGGACGCGATCAGCACCAAGCGCTCTGATCTGCCGGTGGAAATGAAGGAGCCGGTGCTGTCCCGTATCGACCCGGGCCAGATGCCGGTCATGACGCTGACCCTGACTTCGTCCACCCTTTCGCCGGCGATCCTGACGCGGATCGCCGATCCGGGCATCGTCCGGCAGCTGCGGGCGGTGCCGGGTGTGGCCAGCATCCGGCTGGCGGGCAGCGTGGTGCGGGAGCTGACCGTGCAGCTCCGGCCGGCGGATCTGCAGGCGGCCGGCATCGCGGTGTCCCAGGTGGTCCAGGCGCTCGGCGCGCAGAACCTGGCCGCGCCGATCGGCAGCGTCAAAGGCGCGCTGGACGAGAAGTCCATCCGGCTCAAAGGCCGCCTCGATCGGCCCGAAGACTTCGAGCAGCTCGTGATTGCCACCCGCGGTGACCGGGTCATCCGCCTTGGCCAGGTGGCGGATGTGCTCGACGGCACCGAGGAGCCCACCACCGCCGCGGTGTTCAACGGCAAGGATGCGGTGGGCATCGAAATCCAGAAGACCAAGGGGTTCAGCACCACCACCGTGGTCGCCACGCTCAAGGCGGAGCTGGCCGAGATCAGCAAGACCCTGCCGGCGGGCGCCAAGCTCGAGATCGTGCAGGATGCCGGCAAGCGGGTGAACAATGCCGTGACCAACGTGGAGCACACG
>DATEHG010000212.1:0-14862 GCA_035279705.1 Gemmatimonadales bacterium | reverse complement strand
AGAGGTGGACAACCGCGCCCTCCGCCGCCCCGGCTGGTTCCGGGATGACCAGTACGTCTTCCCCCGCATCGCCGAGGGCGCCAGGAAGATCGTCGAAGCCGGCGGTAAGGTGGGCCTGGGTGGCCACGGCCAGCTCGACGGCCTGGGCGACCACTGGGAACTGTGGGCGCTGGCCAGCGGCGGGATGAAGCCGTTCGACGTGCTCCGCGTCGCCACCATCTTCGGCGCCCAGGGTATCGGCATCGATCACGACCTCGGCTCCATCGAGCCCGGCAAGCTGGCTGACCTGCTGGTGCTGGACAAGAATCCGCTGGACGACATCCACAACACCAATACGATTCATTACGTCATGAAGAACGGCCGGCTCTACGAAGGGGAGACGCTGGACGAGGTCTGGCCGAGGCAGCGCAAGCTGCCGGCGCCGTGGTGGTGGAACCGGGACCCCGCCGGAGAGAAATAGAAAAGCAGAAAAGCGGAGAAAGCAGATAGGAGATAGGAGATGGGAGCTCCGAGTGAATCGGAGTTCCTATCTCCTTTCTCCTTTTTCCCTTCTCCTTTCTCGCACCCTTACGGTTTAATCGAACAGCACCCCTGGTCGCAGCGGTACCACTGCGTGGCGTCGTCCTCCTGCCAGTTCCAGCGTGCCGTCCCCGGAATGGGGAAGCCCAGGCTGGAATGGTCGTGCCGGATCACGCACTTGAAGACTGGCGAGCCGCTCGAGCCCTGACTTCGGGCGTACCACTTGTTGCCGATATCGGCGGTGGGATCCCACTTGCAGCTGGCCGGAAGGGCCGCGGGGAGATCGGGACAGTTCGCCGCGTCGTTGTGCCCGGCCCAGCAGAGCGACACCGCGGTCAATCGATCACCGTTGTCCCCGTGCGGCATCTTCCCAGGCTGGAGGCCGTAGGTCGCCTGATACTTCGTCACGGCGATGGTCATGGAAACGACGCCGACCGGAGTCCACCTGCCCTCGAAGTCCGCCACGCGCAGGTTGCCGAGTTCCGGATCGGGAACGATCGTCCCGACAGAGTTGGTGGGCGTCTTGGTGGGAGAGCTGCCCAGGTCGAGATACTGCTCGTCGTACCAGCCCTTGACCTCGAAGACTTTCCGCCGGCCGGTGGCCGTCGCGGAGGGGAGCGTGTAATGCGCTGAGCTGGCGAACGAGGTGTTCTTTTTCTCGTGGAACTCGCACCAGCCGGCACCGCACTTGAGGCCGATGTAGTCGGTGGGCGCCCCCTTGTCCTGGTCTCGATCCCACCGACCGACATCGGGGTAGTCTCCTTCCGACATCCCCGCGATCTGCTCGCGGTCCACGAACAATGGAGTGGTGGCGCCCAGTTGCGCGGGATCGAGCGTGCCGACGCAGTCGGCGGGATCGCCGATGGTGCCCATTTCGGCGTGCAGCGAGGTCCCGTCGGGATTGCCGAGCAGGTACAGGCAGTTCCACTTCTGGTGGATACCCAGCCCGGCGTAGTCGCCATCCCAGGCATGAATGGCCGCCGCCGCCACGGCCCGGCCGCGCTGCAACGAATCCAGCAGGTGTCCCAGGTAGGCCGTGGGTGCCCAGATGGCCGCCAGCGTTCCGTAGCTGTGCTTAGTGTCGATAAGCCGCTGGCAGTCGTTGAATTCCGGGATCAGCGTCGTCGGACCGGCCAGTGGAATCGAGGTGATGGTCCCCGAGTCGCTATGGACCCAGACCAGCGCTCCGGAATGATCCGGACAGGTGGGCTTGCCCGGGAATGGTCTGACATCATTGCCGGCGGCCACACGCCCCCTGTTTTGGTCCGGGTTGCATGCGAGGATGCCGCCTGCGACCGTCACTGCCATCGCGAGGGATAGCAACTGTGTTCGGATCATGGGGTCCTCCCGTGGTGGGTTCCGCTGCCTGCTGCATCATTGCGCCTCGGCGCGCATCCATTCCAACTCGGGCTGAAAGGTTCGGTCCGCTCCGCCCCAGAGCGCCAGCACGGCGCGGGACCAGCGCCGCGCCTGGCCTGGATCACCGGTCCGGTGCGCCACCTCGGCACGCAGGATCATTGTCCGGACCAGCGTGGCCACCTCCACTGGGTTGCCGAAACTGCCGAAGGGCCGGAACCGGAGGCTGGCCAGGTTGGCATCGAGCTGTGCCATCGAATAGGTGGAATCGCCGGCGGCGAGCAGCAGCCCGGCCACCGGCCAGGTGGTGTCGAATGTCCGGAGCTTGGCCGGTGTAATCCGTGAGGTGGAATCGGCCCAGCGCTGCACCGCGTCGCGATTGCCCCGGGCAAAATCAGCCTGCAGTGTCAGCAGCCAGTCTCCCATTCCTCTCAATTCGGCCAGCGACGGAAGGGTCTCGGCCGGAAAGGCCAGCGTGACCGGCCGGCCCAGATCCTCCATGACGCGCTCTTGCCGCCGATCCGGTGGCAGCGCCTGCTGAATGGCACTCGCGGTGAGGCGCCAGAGCGTGCGGATGCTGTCGGCGGGGCCACCCATGGCGGCGTACATCAGCAGCCCCGGCGCCGCTTCCAGCAACGGCTTGGGCAGATCCCAGTCAGGCTCGGCAGCCGATCGCCGCGCCGCCTCCGCCGCGAACCGGGCCCGGCCGGTAAGCGCGGCCAGCGTGGTGAGGACGGTGGGATCCGCGGCCGCGCGCAGCGCCGCGCTGCCGATGACCGAGTCGGCAAGGCTCCGCGCCCGGTCGAGAAAGTCGGTCCGGTCGGGCACGCCGAACTGCAGGAGTGTGCGGACCTCGGCGTCGATGACCCTCACCACCTGTTCGGGCGCATGCGCCAGGCGCCGGGCCCCGCGGGCGGAATCGATCGCCGCCGGATCGATGGCGAGGGCCATCGCCTCGACCAAGGCGAGCCGTGCCTCGACGCTGGTGGGCGCCTCTGTGGCCCAAGTCAGGGCAAGCGTGTCCAGCAGCAGCCGTTGCCGGCGAATGGCCTCCTCATTCTGGGGGCCGGGTGGACCGAGTACCTCCGTCCCGATCGAGCGCAGGTACGGAATGAACACGAGAGTATCGCCCCGCCACCACGGCGCGGCCACGAAGCTGCCCGTGTCGGGCCGGGCGGCCTGCCCCTTCCGATGCCGGTTGTCGGCCAGGTAAAGGAGGTTGTCCGACAGCGTGGCCACATCGTTCCCCGGCGCAGCCAGGATCGACGGCAGCAGCCGGATGGCCTGCAGGTAGGCCCGCTGCGCCTCATGATAGCTCGAGCGGAAACGCCAGCCGCTTGGACTCGCGGCGTCCCGCACCACGATGGAGTCCGCCCGGAGGCAGTCGCTCAGCCCGTACCACGCCGCGAAGCGGCGCGGTTCGGCCCCGGTCACGGCGCGCCACAGGGGGCAGGCGCGCTGGAGTTCGCCACTGCCCATGGCCAGCGCCGCCTGCGCCATCAGCGAATCGGAGGACGGGAGCTCGGCAGAACCAGCCGCGGCCTGCTGCGCCGCCGGAAACCAGAGCGCCGGCTCGCGCCCCCGCCAGATCCGGACCAGTGCCAGCCAGAGATTGGCGGCGGGGTACCTGGCGTCGAGCACAACTGCCACTCGGAAGGCCGAGTCGGCCGCGGCAAGATTCCACGCCACCAGCGCGCGCTGGCCGGAGTCGAAGGCCTGGCGCGCGGGAAGCAGCCGCGTTCCCGCCCGCGCCACTCCTCCCGGCGGTGGATTGCTGCGGAACAACAGCGAGTCGGCCAAGGCTCCGAACAGCGAGTCGGCTCCACCCATCGAGGCGGCGACGCGGAGGCTGGCCCGGCTCAGCGGCGCCTCGCCGGGGCCGAGGTCATAGAGGCGGGCGAAGATCCGCAGCGAGTCGCCGCTCGCGGCGGCACCGACGTTGCCAAGGATGAAACGCCGGACACCGATCTTGCAGGCCAGCTCGCGGGCTGCCGCCAGGCGCTCCAGGTCCTGGCCGCTCCGGGCTAGCGCCTCGCGCAGCTGGAACTGGTCCACCGCCTCCACTCCGCCCCAGCGCGAGATGCCATCGGCCAGCAGCTGTTCCTCGCCGACGCGGGGCACGCCGGTCTGGTAGGCGAAGGGAAAGACGGCGTACCGGGTCGTGTCTGCAGCTGCCACCGAGGGGCAGGAATTCGCTCCGGGCAGCACCAGCAGCCAGGCGGCGGTCACGCCGGCGGCCACCCCACCAACCCCGGCCGTCCACCTGACCCAGGCTGGCGCCCGCCTGAGAAAGGCCGGGACCAGATCGGCGGGGCGGATGACCAGTTGCGATTCGAGTGCGGTAGCAAAGGCGGCCATGGACTCGAAGCGATGGTCGCGATTCTCCGACAGGGCTCGGAGAATGGCGTGGGCCGCAGAGCCGGGCAGTTCCGGGTGCGCTTTGCGCATCGTATGCAGCAGGGTATCCGATCCGTGGGCCACGGCGGAGGGGAGACGCCCCACCAGCATCTCGAACAGCACGCAGGCCAGCGAATACTGGTCGGCACGGCCATCGATGTCCGCGCCGCCGTGAATCTGCTCGGGCGCCATGTAGGCTGGCGTCCCGACCGCCATATTGGTATCGGTCAGATGCTCAGCCGTCGTCACCGCCTGGCGCAGCATCCGGGCGATGCCGAAATCGCCGATGAACACATGACCGGTCGAAAGCAGGAGATTGGCGGGCTTGATATCGCGATGCACCAGCCCCTGGGCGTGGGCGTAGCCGAGGCCGCTCGCCACCTGCCGACCCAGTGCCAGCACCTCGGGAATTCCCGGCGGAGGCCCGTTGACCAGGCGGTCCTGCAGTGTGCCGCCCTCGACGATCGGCATGATGTAGTACAGGAACGTGCGGGGCCCTTCGCCGAAGCCCGGGTGCTCGACCAGCAGTTCTTCGGAGTCGTACAGCGGCAGGATGTGGGGATGATGCAGGGGAGCGACGACTTCGATTTCCTGGCGGAACCGGGCGGGACCGACCGCGAGTGCAACCTCCCGGCGCAGCAGCTTGAGGGCAACCGATCGGTGGTTCTTCAGGTCTTCAGCACGGAAGACCGTTGCCATCCCTCCCCGCCCGAGCTCGCGCCCGACGCGGAACCGGCCGGCTACGGCGGCCCGGAACGCCTCCAACTGCTCATCTTGCAGCGGGATTCCGTCGGAATGGGGTGGCCTATCATGCCGCCCGTACCAGTGCAGCGCAAGCTGCCGGCGCCGTGGTGGTGGAACCGGGACCCCGCCGGAGAGAAATAGAAAAGCAGAAAAGCGGAGAAAGTAGATAGGAGATAGGAGATGGGAACTGCATATGATGCGGAGTTCCTATCTCCTATCTCCTATCTCCTTTCTTCTATCTACGCTGTTTCAGTCCTTGAGGCGAGCTCTGCTCCACAACCACCACTTCCGCTGGCGGGCATCGGGATTCTCCGCATGCCAGATCGCGCAGGCGAAGACATCCAACACGCAGGGATCCTGGCGGGTCCCGGTCTTGCGGCACAGGCGGCGGTAGAGCGCGATCGCGTCCTTGCCCCGGAGCTGTTCCCGGCGCCTGATGCCGAGTGAAATGAGGTCGTCGGCGATCGAGGGGCCGACGCCCGACAATGTCTGCAGATCCTTGCGGGACGCCTGGAGGGCATCGGAGGCTGGGGCGCGCCGGCGCCGGGCTGGCTTGGTCATGGCGGCAAAGGTAGGATCAAGACATGCCCTCTGGCCAGAGCCACCTCCCCGCCCATGCTCCCGGCGCCGCGCCGACCAATGCGCTCACCGGCAAGAGTGGGTCCGGTGTCCCGCTGGGTGAATTCCTTCTCGAGTTGGGAATCATCGTGGGTGGCCCTGCCGTCATGATCGCCATCCAATTCAGCTTCGAGCGGCCAGCCGGGTGGCGCGACGCATTAGTGGCCGAGGCAAGGAGCGTCGGATTTCAGCTGTTGATGGTCGGCGGCGGCGTCCTCGCCATCTGGCTGCTTGTCAGGACACTTTCGACACTATTTCCGGGGGGCGCTGGGCCCGAGCGCATGAAGTTCGCCGGGGAGACCGACTGGATCCCGGTGAACAGATACCCCACGCCGACGGAGTTGGCGGCTGCGTTGCGGATAATCCTGGCAGACTCACCGGCCGCGATCCCGGCAATGGATCACCTCGTTCGCCTCATGGAATCAGCCGGCCGTGCCGAGGCGGAACAGATGGCGATCCTGGTCAGGCAACCCGGAGGAGAGCGCTCGGCCTACAGACTTTCCGAGACGAGTCCCGGCTCCTCGCGCGGCGCCCCGGGTACGGCAGGCGGACCGACCGAGCGCAAGCTGTTCATCCTCGACGTTTCCGAACTTACCGCGCAGTGGGACGAGCCCGAGAGGTTCGATGATTCCTGACCCCTCCCGCCGGAACCCCGACGGCCCCAAACACCTGGGCGAATCGGTCCATTCCCTCCGCGTCCTGCTCATGCTCGGCGGGCCGCTGTTCCTCTTCCTGTGCATCGCGGAGTTCTACTGGTACGGCGCCGGGAAGTACAACGCCCTCGTGCTGGTCCTCCTGCTCCTCCCTGGGAACGCCCTCATCATCTATGGCATGTCCCGGCTGATCGAACGCGGCGCCGGCGGCGCCGCCAAGATCTTCGGCGACACCGTGCTCGGCGCCGGGAATCTGCCGCCGGATCCCGGCTTCTCCTCGGAGGAAGCGCTGATCATCCAGGGCAAGCTGGCCGAAGCCGAGGAGGCGCTGCACGACCGGTGGTTGCGGCACCCCGACTTGCATGAAGCCGGCCTCCGGCTCGCCGCCCTCCTGGTCCAGCAGGACCGGCCGGAGGAAGCCGAGCAGGTGTACCTGGAACTGCGCCGCCGGGAGCTGCCGCCGAAAGTGGCCAATACCGTCGCCAATCGTCTCATTGATCTGTATCAGCGCCTGCGGCGCACCGACCGGCTCAAGGTCGAACTGGCCCGCTATTCCGCCGAGCACAAGGGGACGAGCGCGGGGGAGCACGCGGCGCGCCGGCTGCGGGAAATCAAGGAACAGGAGGCGGAACGGAAGACGGACGAGGGCGGGGATTAAGCCTCGACACCTCATCCTGAGGAAGCGAAGCGACCGAAGGACCTCGCCGAACCTGCCGGAACCTCGCCAGCGTCGATTGCCTCCGAATGGATCCTTAGGGCACCCTCGCTTCGCTCGGGAACCTTCAGAATGAGGAGTTCGCACCGCACATCAGCTTGACGACCCATCCGGAGCGCACGAACTTCCGGCGGCATACCGTACCCATCGCCCCATGGAGCCATGCGCCTCCTTTCTCCTTTCTCCTTTCTCCTTTCTCCGCGGTTCGCGGTCGCAGGACTGCTTGTCCTGACGCCGATCGCCGCACGCGCCCAGAACCCCGACCTGATGCTTTCCCAGGCCGAGCGGGACAGCATCCTCAAGGACTACCACAACGTCTTCCCCCTGCTGGGGCGGAAGGCCATCGAGCGCGGGTTCGACCTCCCCAAGCCGATCGGGCTGAACATCTTCGGCCTGTACATGAACCAGGGCATCGACATCACGGACCTGGGACTCAGCACGGGGTCCGATCCCCTGGTCCCGATCGACGTCATCAAGTTCGGCAGCAACACCTCGACCGTCTATTCGCTCAGCTTCCGCGGTGATCTCTGGGTCCTGCCGTTCCTCAACTTCTATGGCTACGGCGGGCAGGCCCAGGCCAACACCACCGTCGAGCTGGTCGAACCGATCGGCTTTACCAGCTCGGTCGACCAGTCCGGGATTTACGGCGGCCTGGGCCTGACCGGGGCGTTCGGCATCAAGCGCTTCTTCGCGGTGGCGGACATCAACTGGAGCTGGACCCAGCTCGAAAAGCTGGATGCGCCCGTCCAGGGCCGGGTGCTCTCGCTCCGCCTCGGCAAGGCTTTCAAGATCGGCCGGACGCAGCGGCTGCAGGTCTGGGCCGGTGCCATGAACCAGAAATTCCGCACCGAGACCAACGGCTCCATCAGGCTTGGCGACGCCATCCCGCCGTCGACGGTGGACCAGATCCGCACCAAGCTGGAGGACGTCCCCAATCAGCCCTGGTACCAGAACCTGGGTCCGCTGCAGAAGGCCGTGGTGGATACGATCGTGAACCACCTGCTCAACAGCAACGCGGGGGACATCACCATCAACTATGGCCTGAACAAGGCGCCGTCGACCCCGTGGAACATGCTGATCGGCAGCAACTTCGACTTCAACAAGCGCTGGACCATCCGGGGCGAGGTGGGTTTCATCGGGCGTACCTCGGCGCTGCTCAACCTGGTCTACCGTCTCGATTTCTAATGCGATGATCCGACTCCCCCGCCCTGCCCCAGTGCTGGTCGCGCTCCTGCTCGCGACACCCGCGCCGGCCCACGCCCAGGTCCTGATCGGCTACCTGTTCGGCGAAAAGCTGGCCTCTCCGACCTTCAACATGGGGTTCGAAGTCGGAATCAACTTCGGGACGGTCAACGGCATGGGCACGGCTCACCGGGCCAACAAGACGGTGTTCGGTCTCTTCGCCGACTGGCGCTTCTCGGAGCATTTCCACCTCGGCTCGGCGCTGCTCCCGTTCGCCGGGCGGGGCGCCGACGAGCTGGCCCCCGTGCTCACCGGCGATGCGGCGATCGACAACCAGATCAGCCAGAGCACCATGAACCGGACGATGCACCTGATCGAGGTGCCGGTCATCCTCAAGTGGGCGCCGAAGCGGGAGACAGGTTTCCGGGTGGGCGTTGGTCCGTCGATCGGCTTCATCACCGGGGCCAACGACCGCTACCAGACGTCGACCGCGAGCGGTTCCGCCTTCATCCTCGAACGGGATATCGGGCCCGAGCTGCCGGCCATCGACTTCGGTCTGTCCGCCGAGGTAGAATACCGCCTGCCGATCCTCTCCATCGCGGCCCGCTACACCCATGGGCTGACCGATGTCCGCTCGGCCAACCAGTCGGGGGCAGTGCACACCCGGACGCTGACGGGAACAGGCCGGATTTATCTGGGGAAGAAGAAGGCGGGGAAATAAGTCGTCAGTCGCGAGTCGCGAGTCGTTCACTGTTCACCCTTCACTGTTCACTGTTAACCCGTCGAGTCCACATGCACGCAGACATGGTCCTCCTGCTGGTCCTCGGCGTCCTGGGTGGCGCGGCCGTGCCGCTCTATGGCCTGTTCCAGGCGCTGCGCCGGATCCAGAAGCTGGAGCTTCGGCTGGCCGCCGAGCCGCAGGATGACGAACGGGTGGAGCAGCTGCAGCGGACCGTGGACGCGCTGACCGACCAGGTGGCCCAACTGGCCGAGTCGCAGGAGTTCGTGGCGCGATTGCTGTCGGAACGGCTGCCGCCGGCCCAGCCTCGCCAGATCCGCCCTCCCGAAGCCTCGACGCCGCACTAGCCCGAAGAAGGGAGATAGCGGAAGGGAGAAGGGAACTCCTCAGAGGGTTGAGTTCCCTTCCCCCTTCTCCCGTCTTCCGTCTCCCCCCCTGCTGTCGCCTTTTCTACCCCGTCTCCGATTTACAGGCTGACCCGCCGCTCGGAGCCGCCGATCCCATGCGTAACGCTTTCGTCCAGAGACTCCTCTTCCTCATCGTAGCCATCGCCGGGTGCAGCGGAAACGAGGCCGCTCCGAGTCCTGCCCGGGTACCGCCGCTGGGACTCGACGGACTCTGGACGGTGAGCGGCAGCCCGGCGGCACTGCTGCGACTCGATACCCTGCAGCTCGCCGACACCGGCAAGCAGTTTCCGGCTACCATCCTGACCACGCCCAGCGCCGGGCTCGAGACGGTGTCCGCCATGGCGTTCGCCGACGATGGCACCCTCTGGGTCGTCAGCCAGGACGATTCGCTGCTCCTCGGCTTCGCCCCGGGAACTCTGGCCTCCTCGGGAGCCAGGGCCGCGTCGGTCGTCATCTCGTCGAACCACGGCTCGCTCAGCGGCCCGACCGGCCTGGCCTTCGACCGTGCCGGCCAGCTCTGGGTGGCCAATCCCGGCAACGGCACCCTGGTCCGCTTCCAGCCGGAGCAGCTGACGGCCAGCGGCGCACCTGCGCCGAAGGTGGTCCTCTCCGGATTCGGGCACCCGACCGGTATCGCCATCGATCGGGTCGGAGGCCTCTGGTTCACTGACAAGGCGACCAATGCCGTTTCGCGGCTGACGTTCGGGGAGCTAGCCACCACCGGCACGCCGCAGCCCACCGTCGGAATCCAGTCCGTCAACAATTCCCTGAGCGGGCCCTCCGGGATCGCGATTGACTCGGCCGGAACGCTGTGGGTGGCCAATGGGCAGAATGCGACGGTGGTGGGTTACGCCTTCGAGCAGCTGCGCGACAGCGGCTTCACCGTGCCGCGTGTCACAATCACATCCTCCGGCCCTGGATCACTCTTCGTACCTGTCGGCCTGGCGTTCGACCGCACCGGCAGCCTCTGGGTCATCAACATCAACGGCGAACTCGAGAAGTTCACCCACGATCAGCTGGCCGTGAGCGGCGCTCCGGTGCCCGCTGCCCATCTGAGAATTGTCGGGCGGGCACTGTGCTGGGGGGTGGCATTCTGGCCGAAACCGGAGAGCGGATTGCCGCTGAACTGACGGTGGGGTGCAGTCATGGCGAGGCCCGCAGGGCCGAAGCAACCTGCTCCGCGGCGATCGACGCCCGCACCCAAGCGGTCGGCGCCTAGGCAGCGCGCGAGTACTTCAGGCGCAGGATCACCGCGGCGGTCACGAAGCCCAGACCGGCCGCGACGATGGGTGGAAGGATACTGGTGTCGAATGAGACGGCCAGAAACCACCCGGCGACGCCCCCGAGAATCGTCCCCAAGGTCAGGCTGCCAAACGCGCGGCCCAGAGGGACTCGGCGCAGTAGCAACCATCCGGCCAATGGTGCGGAAATAGCCCCCAGGGCAGCACCAATGACTCCGGGAATGAGGAGTATCCCGATATCCCCGAGTGAGAGACTGCCGGTCAAGGCCAAGCCGACGCCGAGTGCGACGGCACCGGCCACACCACCGAACAGGGCTCCGAAGCCTGACAAGCCCAGCGTGACGGCCACTAATCGCTTGCGGCTATATCGTGTCAACGTCATCCCTGGCATCTGACTCAGATCTCCCCGGCCAAGTCGCGCCACCAAGAGTTGCGCACCACCGCCCGTCTGTCCGTCTACCCGTCCACCCGCCTATTCCAGCGCCAGCAGCACCCTCCCATGCCTCGGACTCCTCTCCTCGCCGATCATCAGGGCGGAGACGGGATCATCCGGCGCGATCCAGAGTCCCTCCACCTGGGCATCAAGCGGCAGGTCGAAGGCGAACGTGGTGGTATAGGAGGCATCGGGAAGAAGCGGCCGGTCGATCGGCGTTCCGCTGCCACCGCTCTGCGCCAGAGCCTGCATCCCCGCGATCGATGGGGCAATCTCCTTCCCGGATTGGTCGACCAGGCGCACGAGACGGGGGTTGGGATAGACTGGCACATCCCGGGGGCGCGTCGGTGAGGTGGTGCGCGGGTCGAACCAGGTCTTGACCGTCACCACGACGAATCGCCCCGTGGCCTGCGTGGTGCCGATCATCTCGACCCGCGTCGCGCTCACCACCGCGTTGCTCACGTGGCAGTCGATTTCGCAGAAGTATTTGAGCGCTCCGACCGGCAGCACCCGCTCCCGGCTGGTGAGGCCCACTCCCATCAGCACCGCGCAGTAACCCGTGGTGAGCAGCCCCGCCCCCATCAGCGCCTGTCGGGCGAGCGGGGCTCTTCCATTGAGGCGCGCCACCCCTGCACCGACGAGGAGGACGAGCAGGAGACCGACCGTGCCCAGCAGGGCAAGGATGGCCAGGATGGTGGTGGTGTTGGACATGTAGAGTCGTTAGTCGTTGGTCGTTGGTCGTTGGTCGTTGGAGTGAATCGTGAACAGTTGACAGTGAACCGTTCCCCGTTCCCCTTTCACTGTTCACCGTTCACCGTTCACCGTTCACTGTTCACCGTTCCCCGTTCCCCTTTCACTGTTCACCGTTCACTGTTCACTGTTCACCGTTCACGCGGTAATCGCTCACTGCTTCGGCACATCACAGCTCCCCGTAATCCCGCTTCCCTCCCAGGAACGCACGGCCTCCCAGTGTGAGTAGCTCCAGTAGAGGCCGTCGGAACTTGACGCGGTTCGGTGGCACTTCATGGCGTACTCCAGGACTTCACGATCATTGGCGCTCAGCTGCAGCCGTGCTTCCATCAGGGCGGGCACGGCATCGGCACCGAGACTTGCGAGATACTCCTTATCGAGCTCGGCGCCGGCCTTCGCCTTGGAAATCGTAGTCCGTACCACGACGGCCGACGGATTGATGGCATGCATGGCGCCGAGGATGATGCCGCCCGCGGTAAGCGAGCCGCGCAGGAAGTAACCGACGCGATCCCGGAGCACCGTCGCCGAAAACCAGACGAGGGTGGCGCCGATCCAGAGCAGCGCCGCGGCCGCGTGGAACCGGGCGAGCGACAGGCCGAACTGATCGATGTAAAGCCAGAGCCGATGCACGGCACTGCCGAGGATCAGCAGCAGCAGGGCGACCTGCAAGCCGGCGAGGGCACGGAATGGCCGGCGGGCGTTGGGCTCGAGGTCCACCTGCCGGGCCAGCGTGAGCAGCACCGGCAGCGACAGCAGGCAGACGAACACCAGCTGGAAGAATCCACGCCGGGCATACTCGGCGTAGGTGAGTCCTTCGGTGGCCATGATGTAGACCCGGCCGCCGAACAGGTTGCCGAACTGGATGGCGACGAAGGCCAGGAAGAGGACGTTGAGCACGCCGAGTACCGTGTTGGCCTCGACCGTCCCGATGAGCTGGCGGCGGGCGGCGGGGAGCGGCAACCGCGGCGGCGCCACCAGAGTCACCGCCAGCACCGCGGCCCCCACCCACCCGACGGCGCCGGTGCGGAAGATGTGCCCCACGACCTCGTCGATAGGGATCGAGAACATCCGGGCCACCAGGCGCTCGAACCGAGCGTCCGCGGAGACCAGCAACGCCCCGAACACGAGGGTGAGCGGCAGCGCCAGCAGGAGTCCGCGTGCTGCCCCCGCCGCCACACGCAGGCGCCGACCTCCGTCGCTGGATTCGCTGGAGGGCTTGAGCCCCGCCAGGACCTGGAAGGGGCCGACCACTCCGCTGGCCACGCACCCCAGCGCGCCGACAACCAGATCCACCGCCTCGGCGCCCAGCAGCTTCCCCGTGGCGCGGATGGCGGGGGAGGCCGCGGCGGCCAGTGTCAGGCCGATGACCACGAGATCGAGAAAGAGGAGGACTGGATCCTCGCGCCAGCTGAATCCGGCTGCCGCGAGCACCAGAGGGACCAGCAGCCAGTCGGGAGCAGCCTGGCCCTGCGGCACGCGCCGGGAGAGCATCGCGAAGGCTCCGGCCGCGGCGGCGACCCAGACGGTCACGTTGGCATCGAGCGTCCCGCCGGCAAAGAGCAGGTCGCCGAGTATGCCGAGGCAGAGGGCGGCGGCGGCGATACCGAAGGCAGTGCGTCGTTCGATCATCGGGTTCCTCCCGCCCGGCGGAGTTGAGTCGCATTGGAAGGTTCGGGTAGCGCTCCGAATCGCCGATCCCTTCCCCGGAATTCGGCCAGGGCCGCGGCGAGATCCGTCTCGCCGAAGTCCGGCCATCGCTTGTCGGTAAACCACAGCTCGGCGTAAGCGGATTCCCAGAGCAGGAAGTCGCTCAGCCGGCGCTCGCCGCCGGTGCGGATCAGGAGATCGACCTCGGGCGCCGTGCCCCCGCGATCGGCTTCACCGATGAGGCGGGCCAGGCGGTGGCGGTCCACCGGCCGGCCGCGCACCAGGTTCGCGGCACCGACCAGCGCATCGCGGGACGAGTAATCGATCGCAATCCGGAGATGCAGCCTTCGGCCGGCCGCCGTGCCCCGCTCGGCGATGCGAATGGCGGAACGCAGGGCGAGCGGCAGCCGGTCGGTACGGCCGATGATCGTGAGGCGAACCCCGTTCTGCCGCAGCAGCTCCAGTTCATCCGCCAGGTAGGACTGGAAGAGGGTGAAGAGCCCGTCGACCTCCTGCTCCGGACGCCGCCAGTTGTCGGCCGAGAAGGCGTAGAGCGAGAGGGTACCGATCCCCGCGCCGGGCGCCGCCGTGACGATGCGCCGGACCGCCTCCGCGCCGGCCGTATGTCCCGCCGATCGCGGCAGCCCGCGTTCGGTGGCCCAGCGGCCGTTGCCGTCCATGATGACGGCGAGATGGAGCGGGGAGTGCGATGTGAAAGTACTTGGTGGCATAAAGCTCAAACTCCGAAAAAAGGCGACTTGCGTCGCTGGTCGTTGGTCGGCGGGTCGGCGGGTCGCTTCATAGTGGAGCCGGACCGCCGAATCCCCTGCTCACTGCTCCCTGCTCCCCTCTTACCTCTCACCTCTCACCTCTTACCGCTCACCTCTCACCGTCTTGATCACTCCCTCCATATGCTCCAGGTACCGCTCCAGCGCCCGCCGGCCTCCGGCGGTCAGCCGGAACTCGGTGCGCGGCACCCGGCCATCGAAAGACTTGAGGCACTGCAGGTAGCCCGCTTCCTCGAGCTTCCGGGCGTGGACGGACAGGTTGCCGTCGCTCGCGCCCAGCAGATCCTTGAGCTCGTTGAAGGTGAGCGAACTGTTCACCGCCAGCGCGCTCACGATGCCCAGGCGCATCCGTTCGTGGATGACGCGGTCGAGGCCGGCCGCTTCCGCCGCACCCCCCTCGTGGCTCTTGAGTCCGGCGCGGGGCGGGGCGTGCGCTTCGGGCTTCCGGGCGGTTGCGGGCTTAGCCACCATGCCTCCAGGCGATTGCCAGGCCGAATCCGATGTGCAGGCCGCCGAATCCCAGGGCCATCAGGGCATCTCCCCATGCCGGCGGGGCGAACAGCGCGGCCACGCCCAGCGCCATGAAGCAGGCGCCCATGATCGGGACGATGCGCACCGAGAAGGCGCCGCCGGTGACGACCCCGGTGCCGTAGAGCAGGAGCCAGACGCCGGG
>DATEHG010000211.1:0-2620 GCA_035279705.1 Gemmatimonadales bacterium | reverse complement strand
CTGGCTGGAGCGGATGCCGTATCTCTGGCTGAGCGAAGCGATGCAGCTGTCGTACTTCCTCTACTACCCGCTGCTGGCCTTCGTCCCGCTGCTGATCATCTGGGCGGGAGACCGCGCCGCCATCCGCGAGCTCTGGCTCCGCGTCGTGCTTTGCTATCTCGCCTGCTACGCCTTCTTTCTCTACTTCCCGGTCAACGGGCCGGATGGCGACCTCTCGGCGTTCCCGCAGCTCACCGTCGGCTACCTCTACCGCTTCAATACCTGGCTCCGCGCTTCGGGTGATTCGCTGGGTACTTCGTTCCCGAGCTCCCACGTCGCCGGGGCGGTGGCCCTGGCCTGGTCCGCGTGGCGGTTCCTCTCCCGCCGGCAGGCCATCGTCGCGACGGTCGGGGCCACGCTGATTTTCTTCGCCACGATCCTGACGCAGCAGCATTTCGCGATCGATTCGGCGGCGGGACTGGTGATGGCGGTGGGGTTGAACGTCGGGGTGACAAAAGCGGTCGTTAGCCGTTAGCAAGCAGGTGAAAAGGCAGAAGGAGAAAGGAGGAGGGGAAAATCAGTTGCCCTCCTCCTTCCTCCCTCCTCCTGTCCTTACCGCTCCTTCACCGGGATCCCGAGATACTGGAGCCACCGGATCAACTCCGGGTTCACGGCTCCCGCACGTCCCGGATCGTCTTCAAGGCTTACCGCACGAACGTCACGTAGCCGGCCAGATTGGCGACCGCGCCGATGTGTCCCAGCTGGCTGAAGCCGATCCGGCGAGGATTGCCGTGGACGTTGATCGTCTGGGCCAGGTGGTGCGACTGCAGGTTGAACACCTGGACTACTCCCGCGCTCGGAATCCCGACGAACGCCTGCACCCCATCAGGGGTGACGCCGACGCCGAAGGCGCCGCCGACCAGCGGAATGGTCGCCGTCACCGTGCCCTGCAGCAGCGTGATCTCAGTGAGGAACCCGCTCTCATTGCCGACGTACAGCCGCTTGCCATCCTTGGTCACGGCCATGCCCTGCGGCACGCCACCGACGTCGAAGGTGCGCAGTACATCACCGGTGAACATGTCGATTTCCGACACCGACCCGCCGAACGCGGCACTCACGTACATGATGCGCCCATCCGGCGCCGTGGTGAACGCATTCGGCAGGAAGCCGACCTGGGCGGTGCGCACGACCTGCCGGCTGGCCACATCCACGATTTCCACGGTGGTGCTGGCCGTTGCGACGAACAGCTGGGTCCCGTCGGGAGAGACCTCCACCACCAGCGGTGAGCCGTCCGGCGTGAAGATCGAGCCCACCACCGCCGACGTGGTCGCGTCGATGATGCTGACGGTCTGGTCCCCCTGGTTGGCGACGTAGGCGGTATTCCCGTCGGGCGAAAAGGCGACGCCGGTGGGCACGCTGCCGGTGGCGATGAAGCCGGTCACCGTCCGGGTCTTGGTATTGGTGATGCCAATCCCGCCAAAATCCGGCTCGGTGAAGTAGGCCAGCCCGTCCTCCCGCACCGCGATGCCGTACGACGGCGGCGTCGGCACGCTGTCGATGATCGATCCGCTGGGGTGGCTGTTGCCCATCCCGCAGTTGCCTCCTCCCGCCGCCAGCTGAATCCCCGGCGTCGTGGGCAGATGATCCGACGGTGTCGTGGGCTGGCCCGCCTCGCCACCGCAGGCGGCGAAGGTGACGGCGAGGGAACAGAGCAGGAGACGCGAGTGATTCGCCGAGCGCATGGCAATCCTCTTCGGTGGGAGTGGGTGCAGTCCGCCCGCGCCAGCATCGCGAGCTGGTGGGGCGAGCTACGGGCAGAGCAGCTTGATTCGGGAACAAAGCGGCAGCTTTGCGGGCCCAACATATGGAACGGCGGGGCGTCGGCCAACTACCAGCGATGGTAGGGGAGCCACTTGATACGGCAACGTGACGTGGAGTGGTCGATATTACTGCAAGCTGCGGCGGTCAGCGTGGGCCGCCAACCGGCTTTCCTTTCTCTTTTCTCTTTTCTCCTTTCTCTTTTCTCTTTTCTCCTCTCTCCCTTCTCCGTTTCACTCCCGTTTCGCCGCCGAGTCCGCGGCCTGCAACAGTCCCGCGAACTCGCCGAGCTCCGCGGCGCCGATATCCGAGGCCACCCAGTAGTGGTACTGCCCTGTCGTCCAGTGAAGCAGGTGGTACCCCTGCTGCGAGCGCGCCGACTCGAGTCCGGTCGGTCGGTCGCCATGCGAGGGCCACAGGAACACGTTGATGAAGTGCTTCCGCCGGCCATAGACCAGCGCGGCCACGGGACGTCCGCCGAGGTAATCGAGCCGCCCGCCGAGCAGCGGATAGCCGCGGCCGGCGAAATCGTCCACAGGCGGCGAGAAGTCGATCTTGCCGTCGAACCACGGCTTCACCGTATGCTGGTCGGTGGAGACGACATCGCTCAGGTGGCCGGGCATGAGGGAGCGGATGTGGCTCGCCAGCACCTCCTCGGACAGAGCGTTGGCCGCCGTCCGGTTCGCGGCCAGCCGCCAGCTGCCGGCCCCGACGATGAGCGCCAGGGTCGCGGCCATGGCCAGCCAGGCCGCGGCGGGCGCCGATCGACGTCGAGCGCCCGGTGCAGCGGCCTCGGGCAGCGAGTCGCGCAGCGCGGTCCGCA
>DATEHG010000210.1:0-7560 GCA_035279705.1 Gemmatimonadales bacterium | reverse complement strand
CGACGCGGGGCAGTGTCCCGCCGCGGTCTCGATCACCGGCCTTCCCGCCCGCTGAGGGCGGTTCTGCTGCATGCCCCTCCTGGCGACACCCGCCATCGTGCTCTCCTCGCTGCGCTACGGCGAGACCTCCAAGATCGTCCGCCTGGCCACCCGCGACCACGGAATCCAGAGTGCCATCGCGAAGGGCGCGCTCCGGCCCCGGAGCCGTTTCGGAGCCGCGCTGCAGGTGCTCTGCCTCGGTCAGGCGCAGGTCATCCTCTCCGAGCGGCGGGATCTTCACACGTTGACGGCCTTCGACGTCACCCATCTCCCGATCGGTATGGCCTCGGATCTCGATCGCTACACCTCGGCGGTGGCCATGGCCGAGGTGGTCGGACGAGTCGGGCCCACCGCTCCGCATCCCGAGATCTTCGATCTTCTGCGGGACGGGCTCTCGCTGCTCGAGACGGCCCCCGCCCAGGCGCTGGAGGCGGTGTCGCTCCATCTGCTCTGGCGCCTCACGGGGGAGCTGGGCTTTCAGCCGGCGCTGGACCACTGCGTCCGCTGCGGCAACGCGATCGGCGCCGACGGACCCCTCCAGTTCTCGCCCGAAGAGGGAGGTGCGCTGTGCCCACGCTGCGCCCCGGCCTCCACCAGTCATCCGTCCCGCTTGTCGGGGCCGGATCGGGCGGCACTCTCGGCGCTGGTCACCGGACTCCCCGAACTGCCTGACCTCGACTCGCGCCACGCCTTGGCGCACCGGCGCCTGCTGGCGCGATTCATTCGCTGGCACGTAGCGGAGGGGCACGCCCTGCCGGCGCTGGAGTTCTGGAGCAACCGCTCCTGGGGCCGGGCGTGATCATCGGCACCGCCGGTCATGTCGACCACGGCAAGTCGGCGCTGGTCGAGGCACTCACCGGCAAGCGGATGGACCGGCTGGCCGAGGAGCGCCGGCGGGGAATCACCATCGAACTCAACTTCGCGCCCTTCGATCTGCCCGATGGACGCCGGGCCGGGATCATCGACGTCCCCGGCCACGAGGATTTTGTCCAGACCATGGTGGCCGGTGCCTCGGGTCTTGACCTCGTCCTGCTGATCATTGCGGCGGACGAAGGACTCATGCCCCAGACCCGTGAGCATCGGGCCATCGTCGAGCAGCTCGGCGTGCCGCTGGCGCTGCCCGTGATCACGAAGGTCGACCTGGTCGAACCCGACTGGCTCGAGCTGCTCATTGCCGAGGTGACGGAATGGACTGGCGGAAGCCCGGTGCCGTTCCTGCCTCCGATCGCGGTCTCCGCCAGGACCGGAAGCGGAATCGAGGAGCTGCGGAGCGCCATTGCCGGCGCGCTCTCCAAGGCCCCGCCGCGCGACGCCACCGACCTCTTCAGGATGCCGGTGGATCGAGCCTTCTCGGTCGCCGGCACCGGCACGGTGATCACCGGCACCACCTGGTCAGGGCAGGTGCAGGTCGGGCAGACCCTGCGGCTCCTTCCGTCGGGTATCGAGAGTCGGATCCGGTCGATCGAGAGCTTCGGGAATCCGGCCACGGTAAGCACTCCGGGCGCCCGGACCGCGATCGGCCTCGTCGGTGTGGACCGGGAGGCGGTGCGGCGGGGAGAACTGGCCATAGCCGCGGGGGCGCCCTGGCAGGCCGCCACGGCCCTCGACGTTCGCCTGGACCTGCTTCCGAACGCGGGTAGGCTGACCGACCGCACCCGGCTCAGGGTCCACCTCGGCACCTCCGAGGTGCTGGCCCGGGCCTACCCGCGGGCTGAGGCAGAGGGGCGGCCGCTGGTTCGACTGGCACTTGAGGCCCCCCTGGTAGCCCGCGGTGGCGACCGGTTCGTCCTCCGGTCCTTCAGCCCGGTGACCACGATCGGGGGCGGGGAAGTGCTCGATCCCCTGCCTCCACGACGCGGCGCGACCTGGGAATCCAACCTCGCCAGTGCCGACTCCTCGAAACGACTTGAAGTGCTCACCGCGCGCCGTCGTTGGGGGGTCAACCCGCTCGAACTGCCGCTGCTCCTGGGTGTTTCTCCCTCGGAAATCGACGCGATCGTGCGGCAAGCTTCAGGTGTGGTTCGCGTGGCAGAGTCGCTGATTCCTGCCGACCTCAAGCAAGACTTGAAGGCCCGGATCGTAGCGGCGGTGAGCGCCTGGCACGCCGAGAATTCACTTGAACCCGGGATGCCGGTGGCCATGCTTCGCCAGGCGCTGGGGCGCCCCGCCGGTCACCTTGCGCCGGCTCTCATGGCGGAGCTGGCCAAGGCGGGTAGCCTGAAGCAGCAGGATGGGATCGTGAGCTTGCCTGGGTTCCGGGCCGCCCAAACCGAGACTTCGGCGGATGTCGACTGGGTGGTGAGCCGCCTGGCTGCCGGGGGACTCACCGCCCCAACGGTCGGGGAACTGGAGCGGGAAACGGGGCGCCCGAATCTCCTCCGGCTGGTGCGCCGGGCTGCGCAGGAGGGGCGCCTGGTTGCGGTCGCGGGAGACTGGTTCCTGGTCCCTGAGGCGGTCAGAAACTTCGTGGCTGAACTCCAGACGCTGGGAGGACAGGGGCCGATTACCCCGCCAATGCTCCGGGACCGCCTCGGCCTTACCCGGAAGTACCTCATCCCCCTCCTCGAATGGGCCGACGGTGCCGGCCATACCCGTCGCGAAGGCGATCACCGGGTGCTCGTGCGGCGCCGCTGAGCGCTTGCGTCGCCCAGCCCTCGCTGGTCATCTTAGGCCCGGAACCACCTTACCGATCTTGCCTCCGGAGGCGCCGACACCGCTCAACAATCGTCGAAAGGAAGTCCCCATGGTCAGGCTCGGCTGGCCGGGGTGGCTGATCGGTCTCCTCCTCATCACCGGCCGTGCGGCGGCGCAGGATCCTGCCCCCGCGCTCCGGGTCGAACTGGGGGAGAACATCCCCAACCCGTTCTTCCCGGCCACATCGATTCCGTTCGTCATTCATCCGGAGGTCTGTACACGCGGGCACGACCCGCTGGTAAGTCTGAAGATCTACAACGTCCTGGCCCAGGTCATCGCCATTCCGGTGCTGCAAGGGCAGCCCAACGAAGTGCTGGACCAGATCCGCCTCAAGTGCGGATCGTATGTGGCGGTCTGGGATGGCAAGCTGCTGGATGGCCGGAGCGAAGTAACGCCCGGTATCTACTACTACCAGCTGATGGTGGACGGCCAGCGGTTCACCCGGAAAATGATCGCGCGGCGCTGAGGCCGCTGGCGGAACCCAGGCGCCGGCGGCCTCCTCGTTTGCCGGATTGTCAGAGCCGGGCTGTCAAAGCGGCGCGGCAGGGGGGTATGCCCCTTGCCCTTTCCCCCGGCCGAGGCGCAATTCCCGAGAGCAACGAACCCCAGGAGTCCCATGATCCGCCCTGACCGCCTGACGATCAAGGCTCAGGAGGCCTTCCGGGATGCCGGCGTCGAGGCCCGCCGCCGCGGCAATCCGGTCGTCAACGACGCGCACCTCTTCCGCGCCCTGTTCGACCAGGACGAGGGCGTGGTGCAGCCGCTGCTGCAGAAGAGCGGCGTCAACGTGGCGGAGCTCCGCGAGGAGACCAACCGCGAGCTGGAGCGCTTTCCCACCCAGTCGGGGAGCGACGGCGAACCGACCCTGAGCCGCGAACTCACCCGGGTGTTCGACCGCGCCGAAGCGGAAGCCCGAACCCTCGGCGATGCCTACGTCTCGACGGAACATCTGCTGATCGGCCTGGCGGAGGAGAAGGGAACCGCAGCCCGGGCGCTGCTGAGCGCCCGGGGCCTCTCGGCGGAAGACCTCCGCTCGGCGCTCGAAGGGGTGCGCGGTACGCACCGGGTCACCGACCAGTCGCCCGAGGAGAAGTACCAGGCGGTCGAGCGCTTCACCCGGAACCTCACGGAGCAGGCGCGGCAGGGAAAACTCGACCCGGTCATTGGCCGGGACGAGGAGGTGCGCCGGGTGATGCAGGTGCTGTCCCGCCGGACCAAGAACAACCCCGTGCTGATCGGCGAGCCCGGCGTGGGCAAGACCGCCATCGCGGAGGGGCTGGCCCAGCGCATCGTGCATGGGGACGTGCCCGAATCGCTCAAGAACCGGGAGCTCGTCTCGCTCGACATCGGACTGCTGCTGGCCGGCGCCAAGTACCGGGGCGAGTTCGAGGAGAGGCTCAAGTCGGTCATCAAGGAACTGACGGCGAGCGAGGGACGCTACATCACGTTCATCGACGAGCTGCACACGATCGTGGGTGCCGGTGCCGCTGAAGGCGCGGTGGACGCGAGCAACATGCTCAAGCCTGCGCTGGCCCGGGGCGAGCTCCGGGTGGTGGGCGCGACGACGCTCGACGAATACCGCAAGCACATCGAGAAGGACGCGGCGCTCGAGCGCCGATTCCAGCCCGTCATGGTCGGCGAGCCGAGCGTGTCGGATACCATCGCCATCCTGCGGGGCCTCAAGGAAAAGTACGAGGTGCATCACGGTGTCCGGATCACCGACAACGCCCTGGTGGCGGCGGCCACGCTCTCGGACCGCTACATCGGCGACCGGTTCCTGCCGGACAAGGCCATCGACCTCGTGGACGAGGCCGCCAGCCGGCTCCGCATGGAGATCGACTCGCTGCCGCAGGAGATCGACCAGGTGGAGCGCCGTATCGTCCAGCTCGAGATCGAGCGCCAGGCGCTGCTCAAGGAGAAGGACAAGGTCGGCCGGGAGCGGCGCCAGCACCTCGAGAAGGAACTGGCCGGCATCCGCGAACAGGCCGGCGCCATGAAGGCGCAGTGGCAGGCGGAAAAGGTGGCCATCCTGGAAATCCAGAGCCGGAAGTCCGAGGTCGAGCAACTGCGGACCGAGATCGAGCAGGTGACCCGCCGGGGCGACCTGCAGAAGGCGGCGGAGCTGCAATACGGCCGCCTGCCGGAGCTCGAGCGGAAGATCGGCGACGACGAGAAGCGGCTGGCCCAGATCCAGTCGCAGGGCAAGTACCTGAAGGAGGAAGTCTCCTCCGAGGATATCGCCGAGGTGGTCGCCAAGTGGACCGGGATCCCGGTGGCCAAGATGCTGGAGTCGGACCGCGAGCGGCTGACCCGCCTCGAGGCGGAGCTGGGCCAGCGGGTGGTGGGCCAGACGGCCGCGGTGCAGGCGGTGGCCAACGCGGTGCGCCGCAGCCGCGCGGGCCTGTCCGACCCTAACCGGCCCACCGGTTCATTCATCTTTCTCGGCCCCACGGGCGTGGGAAAGACCGAGACGGCGCGGGCACTCGCCGAGTTCCTGTTCGACGATGAGCGGGCCATGGTGCGCCTCGACATGTCCGAGTACATGGAGAAGCACGCGGTCGCCCGGATGATCGGCGCGCCGCCAGGGTACGTGGGCTATGACGAAGGTGGGCAGCTCACCGAAGCGGTGCGGCGGCGGCCGTACAGCGTGCTGCTGTTCGACGAGATCGAGAAGGCCCATCCGGATGTGTTCAATGTCCTGCTGCAGGTGCTGGATGACGGCCGCCTGACCGACAGCCAGGGGCGGGTGGTGGATTTCCGGAATACCGTGGTGATCATGACCTCGAACATCGGCAGCCAGCGGATCGTCGATGCGGGGGAACAGACCGACACTGCGGCCTGGGGTCTGATCGAGCGGGAGGTCAAGGATCAACTCCGCCAGCATTTCCGGCCCGAATTCCTCAACCGGGTCGACGAAGTCATCGTCTTCCGGCCGCTGTCGCGCGCCGACCTGGCCCGGATCGTGGAGTTGCAGCTGGGCGGACTCGAGCGCCAGCTGGCCGCGCGCCAGCTCACGCTGCGGGTGACTCCAGAGGCACGCGAGTTCCTGGCGGCGGAGGGCTACGATCCGGTGTACGGCGCACGCCCCCTCAAGCGGGTGGTGCAGCGGCTGCTGCAGAACCCGATCGCCCTCGAGCTCCTCGAGGGGCGCTACACCGATGGCGACACGATCGTGGTCGCCCGGCGGGGGACGGAGCTCGAGTTCAGGCGGGAAACCCCGGGGTCTCCCGCCTGATCCCGGTCTGCGGCTAGTAGGGCTTCTTCGCGGTATCGGGCGGCGTCGGCCGCAGGCTATCGGACATTCCGACCCCACTGTTGCTCAGGTTGCCGCAGGCGATGACCGACTTGTCGGTCATCGACCGGTGCACGTTCACCGAGTAGCTCTGCCCGGCGGCGGGTTTGAACCCGATGGTGGCCGCGGCGCTGGCTTCCTTGCCGGTCTGGACCGAGAGCACCGGGTAGGCCATGGGATTGCCGAGCGGATTGCCTTCGCTGCCACACTTGCCGGCATGGACGTGCCAGGGGTACTGGCCGCCGGCCGCGCCGATGATCGTGATGCGGGCCGTCGCGGAGTCCGGCGAGATCACGGTCACGGTGGAGGAGCCGGAGACATTGGAGCCGCCGACCGGATCGAGCTTGGCGACCCACGCCGGCGCCAGGTGGATGACGGCCGCGGTCAAAGCCGCCGCACCGCTCACTCCGAGGATGTTTCGTGTTCCAGGCATGCCTGCCTCCAGTCGAATGCGCGGGTGGCACGACGCCGCCCCGCAAAGATCTGCTGCGGCGGAAAACGAAAAGGCGCGATTCGTTCGTGTGAACGAATCCGCGCCCGCGACTGGAGAGCCCGCCGCTCTCCCGGCCAGGTGACTTGAACGAAAATCAAGCCGATCCTTCGTCCCTCAACTTAGCCCCCGATTCGGGGAGGACCTGTGCCGGAAATCACAGAGTCCCTGCTTTACCTTGCCTCTGTCGGGGGTCCCGGTCCATCATAGCAATGACTTCCAACGGAATGCCCAGGTGATTCAGGAGCGGATGGCCACCGGCGACGGGAGATCAGGCGCCGATGCGTAGAGGGCCGTTCACCGCGGCCGACGTGGCGGGGATGGAGCAGGCCATCCGTCAGGCCCGCGCGGCGGCGGTGCTGGAGGAAGTTCCCGTCGGCGCCGTGGTGGTCCAGGATGGCCAGCTGGTGGCCGAAGGCCACAACGAAACCGTGCGACGCAATGACCCGACCGCACACGCCGAGTTCCTCGCCATCCAGCGCGCCCTGGAGCGGGTCAGGTCGGATCGGCTGACCGGAATGACGCTCTACGTGACGCTGGAGCCGTGCGCCCAGTGCGCCGGCGCCATCGTGCTGGCCAAGGTCGGACGGGTGGTGTTCGGCGCCTGGGATCAGCGCGTCGGGATGGCGGGCTCGGTCGAAGACCTGCTGCGCCATCCCCGGCTCAATCACCGGGCCGAGGTCATCGGTGGCGTGCTGGAGGAGGAGTGCGGCGAACTGCTCAAGGGATTCTTTCGCGGGCGGAGATAGGGGCAAGACGGGCAGACGGGCAGACGGCTAGATGAGCAACGCTTGGCGGCTAAGGACTAGCGACTAACTAACGGCTAACGGCCCAAAGAATAAAGGCCGCCCGCAAAGGCGACCTTGGTCACAACGGACAGGGAGGGATTCGATCCGAGCCCGCCGCGCGGGCGAGGAGAGCGAGCCCGGCAAAGCCGGGCGCAGCTCAACCCGAGAACGACCAAGGCCGCCCCTCTCGGAGCGGCCTTCGCATTTCACGGACAGGGACGGATTCGATCCGAGCCCGCCGCGCGGGCGAGGAGAGC
>DATEHG010000209.1:0-24186 GCA_035279705.1 Gemmatimonadales bacterium | reverse complement strand
CCGCGGATGGTCTTGAGGGACTCGCCGATCCGCTCCCGGATGTGGCCCGAGAGCTTGTCCAGCGCGGAAACGATGCTGGCATCGTCCGCCGCTGTTTCGCGTACCGCGACCAGCTCGGCGCCATCGGAGGCGTTGAGAATGCGGGCCGAGAGGACGTAGCTCTTCCCCAGTGAGCTGATTTCGCCCACCACCACCGCTTTGGCGTTCGACCGGTTGGCCACTTCGCGCGCCACGGCGGCCGTCAGCGGCGTACCTGGATCGCGCTGCATGCGCGTCAGCGCCTCGCCGATCTGGGCCGTGGTCAGCAGCCGCACCACACGGGATTGGCCGAGGTCGATCCGGAAGGCCTCGGTAATCGAGCCGCTGAGACTCGAATCCGCCGTCCGGTTGTCGAAGTCGGCCACGACCATCAGGTCCTTCTCGCTCAACCGGCCCGACGCGACCAGGGTGCCGACCGGTCCGATGCCGGTGAGACGCATCACGGTGTAGATCACCGCCACGACGCCGAGCCCTGCAAAGGCGAGCACGCCGCCGCGGATCGCTTTCTTCCACGTCAGCAGCGCCGGCAATCCCTGGCTCGGCGTCGTTTCCACCCGGCCGCTGGCCCGGGCCATGGCTCGCCGCCGCTCGAAATGGCCGGTCAGCAGAATGATCGGCAGCCCGATCAGCATCAGGACGATGCCGCCGTAGAACACCCAATCCGGGAGGCCGAGCTGGTGGACCAGCAGGTACACGATGGCCAGGACTCCGACTGCCGCCGCGGCAAAGAGCAGTCCAACCCGCAGCGGGTGGCTCTTGCGGATGGCTTCCTCGGTGCCGCTGGAGACCGCGGGTGCCGTCCCCGTCGGCGTCATGCCACCGGTGCTGGGTGTGGCGTACGCCTCCAGCTGGCCCAGCAGTTCCGCCGCGCTCTGCCAGCGGTCGGCGGCGCGTTTCTCGAGGCAGCGCATCAGCAGGTTGTTGAGCGCCACCGGTACGGCAGTGCGGTGCTTGGTGACGGGCTCCGGCGTCTGGGTGATGTGCGCCGCGAGCAGGGCCTGGGCGGTGGGCGCCGTGAACGGCGTGCGGCCGCTCAGCATTTCGTAGGCGAGCGCGCCCACGGCGTAGATGTCGGCGCGGTGATCCACATGCGGATCGGCCGCCGCCTGTTCCGGCGCCATATAGGCCGGTGTGCCCAGGGCCACACCGAGTGACGTGAGCGATGAACCGCTCGAGGCGCTCACCGCCTTGGCCACGCCGAAGTCGGTGACGACGGCGTGCCCGTCGGACAGCAGCACGTTGTCGGGCTTGATATCGCGGTGGACGACGCCGTTGCGGTGGGCGTAGCTCAGCGCGTCCACCACCTCGCGGAGAATCTTCGCTGCCTCGGCCACGGGCAATTCGCCTTCGCGGGCCAACTTGGCCCGCAGCGATTCGCCGGCGATGTACGGCATGATGTAGTACAGCACATCGCCCGAAGCGGCCGCGGTGAGCAGCGGCACGATGTGCGGATGCTGCAGCCGGGCGGCCAGCTGGATTTCCCGCTCGAACCGCTCGGTGTTGACGGCGGCCCCCATCTCGGGCGGCAGCACCTTGATCACCACCTGGCGCCCCAGCTTGGTCTCCTCGGCCAGGAAGACGCGGCTCATGCCGCCGCCCCCGAGTTCCCGGATGATCCGGTAGTTGGGGCCGAGCACGACCTGCAGGCGATCGGGCAGATCGTTCATTCGGTCCGTCTCACCTTTCCCCCGCGAGCTTGGCCATCCGCATCTTGACCTCTTTCACCTGGGGCTGCAGCACGGGGTCGGCGTCCTTCCACAGCGTTACGAACTTGCCGTAGGCGTCGAGCGCCTTCTGTTTCTCGCCTCTGGCCTCGTACATCTCACCAAGGCGGTGCCAGGCGCGGGCCGCCGAGTGGTTGTCGGTGTAGATCTGATCCGTGGTACCGTAAGCCGAAGTGGCGATGACGTACGCCGCCAGCGCCGAATCGGGCCGGTTCATCTGATCCAGCGCACTGCCGCGCTCGAACTGGCCGCAGTTGGTGCAGCCGGTCACATCGTACCACTTCTGGAACTGTTCCGCCGCCTCTCCCCACTTGCCTTCGGCCAGCGCCAGGTAGCCCTCGGCATAGGGCGCCACCGGGTCCCGCCGCCGCAGCTTCTCGGGAACGGCGCCGCGGTACTCGGCGATCAGCGCCCGCCCCCTGGCCGGCTGGCCCGTCACGGCATACACGATGGCGATGTCGGCGTAGGGGCGGTCGAGAGACTTGATCGAATTCAGGGAGTGAACGGCCAGCGCGGCTTCCATCGTCTTCATGGCGCCAGCCTTGTCGCCCGCGAGCAGCGCCTGCATCTGGGCAATCTGGGCCGCGCCGAACAGGTAGCCATCGGGCAGCGAGCGGCGCTCGCTCGCGGCCATGAATTCCCGGTAGTAGCGCTCGGCCGCCGCGAGCTTTCCCTGGCGCTCCGCCAGCACGGCCAGACTGATGGCAAGTCCCGATTGCGGGGTGGGATCGTGCTGACGCTTCAGCGCCGCCTCGAAGACGTGGGCGGCGCTGTCAAGCTGCCCCTGGCCCGCGAGCAACTGCCCGTGGCTGAAGTCAGCGAGCGGACTGCCAGCCAAGGCGATTGCCTCGGAGTCGCTGAGCGCCTGCGCCTCCGGGTATTTGCCCTGAGCTGCAAGGTTGTTGATCATGTTGTCGAAGTAGGACGACCCACGTCCCTCGGCCGGGATCTGGCGCAGCAGCGCTTCGGCCTCGGCAAACTTCCGCTGGAACGTGAGGGCGAGCGAGAGGTTGTTGAGCGCGGTGTTGTCGCGAGGATCGAGCTCAAGCACCGCCCGGTAGGCCGCGACTTCCTGGTCCCGGTCAGGCTCGACGACAAAGTAGTAGAACGCCGTGGCGAGGTGCCCTTCCTTCTCGGGCAGCCGGTCACGATGCTGATAGGCGCGGGTCGCGGCATCGATCATTTCGGCCCGGCTGCCGAAGGTGTTGTTCAGATAGACGGCCAGCTTGCGCCAGGCCATGGCAAAGCCGCTGTCGGCGCCCACGGCCTGGTGGAGCAGCTCGATGGCTCCGGGCTGGTCTCCAACGTCGCCGGCGCGGATCGCCTGGGTATAGAGGCGGAGGGCGGGCAGGGAGCCGGTCGTGACCTGCTCCAGCGGTTCGTTGGAGCGGATGGTGCGGAGCGATTCGCCGATGCGCTCGCGCATCGAGCGGCTCAGCCGGTCGATGGCCTTGAGAATCTGGCTGTCATCGTCCGCGGTTTCGCGCAGCGCCACCAGCTCGGCGCCATCCTGGCCCACCAGGCGGGCGGTCAGCACGTAGCCCTTCCCGACCGGGCTGATCTCACCCACCACCACGGCCTTGGCCCCGACCCGCTGCGCCAGTTCCTGGGCGAGTGGTCCATCGATCCGGGTGCCGGCCGGCTTCTGCATCCGCGCCAGAGCGTCACCGAGCTGCCCGGAGGTCATGAGGGAAATGAGCGGCGATTGCGACAGGTCGATCCGGAAGGCTTCGGTCACCGACGGGCCCAGCGTGCTGTCGGCGGTGCGGTTGCCGAAGTCGGACACGATCAGCCGGTCGCTGGCCTTGAGGTGCCCCGAGGCCATGAGGGTGCCGACCGGCCCGATGCCGAGCAGGCGCATGGCGGTGTAGATCGCGGCCACCAGCGCCAGGCCGCCGAAGGCGAGCCCGCCGCCGGCAATGGCCTTCTTCCAGGTGACCATCCGGTGAATGCCGGTCTCACCGCTCGCCCGGAACACGCCGGTGGCCTGGGCCACGGCGCGGCGGCGCTCGACCAGTCCCGTGACCACCATGATCGGGAGGCCGGCGATGAGCAGCGCGATGGCGCCGCGAATGACCCAGTCTGGCAGGCCGAGCTGAATGGTGAGGAAATAGACGGCGCCGAGGACGGCGACGGCCACGATGAGAAACATCCCGGCGACGCGGAACGGATGCCCGTACCAGCGATCCACAGCCTGCGCGGGATAGGGCGCGGTCTGCGCCGGCGTGGTGCCGCCACTCGGCGTGCCGATCGGCTCGAGCACGGCGAGGAGCTGTTCCGCCGTCTGGTAGCGATCGGAGGCGCGCTTCTCGAGGCAGCGCATGATCGCGATGGCGAGCGGACCGGGAATGCCCGGACGGCGATTCTGGACCGGCTCCGGTTTCTGGGTCACGTGGGCCGCGAGGACTTCCTGCGGCGTCCGGCCGGTGAAGGGTGGCTGGCCGGTGAGCATCTCGTAGCCCACGGCGCCCAGCGCATAGAGGTCGGCGCGGTGGTCCATCCCCGGGTCGGCGGCCGCCTGCTCGGGCGCCATGTAGGCCGGCGTGCCGAGCGCCATGCCGGCGGTGGTCAACGCCCCGAGGTCCCTCGGGCGTAAACCGCCCTCGGGACGATTGCTTTCAGCAATCGCCTTGGCCACACCGAAATCCATCACCAGCGCGTGGCGCCCGGTGACCATGATGTTGTCGGGCTTGATGTCCCGGTGGACCACGCCGCGGCTGTGGGCATGCGCCAAGGCGTCGGTGACCTCCACCAGCATCCGCACCCCGTCGGCGATCGGCAGCTCACCCACCCGGTTCAACCGGTCGCGCAGCGATTCCCCGTCGATGTACGGCATCACATAGTAGAGGAAGCCGCCCGCCTCACCCGAGTCGAGGACAGGGAGGATGTGCGGGTGGGACAGCTGGGCGGCGATCTTGATTTCGAGATTGAAGCGGTCGGGCCCCAGCGTGGCGGCGAGTTCGGGACGCAGCACCTTCACCGCCACCTTGCGGCGGTGCTTGAGGTCCTCGGCGAGGTAGACCGTGGCCATCCCGCCCGCGCCGAGTTCCCGCTCGATGGTGTAGTGGTCGGCGAGCGCCGCTTGCAGAGATCCCGGAACGGCCGTCATCGGATCTGGGTGAGCGGTAAGCGGTGAGCAGTGAGCGGGCCCGAAGGTGAGTCCGTTGCCACTGCCCGCCTGTCCGCCTGCCCGCCTGTCCAGCTCACCGCTCCCCCGCCAGCTTGGCCATCCGCGCCTTCACTTCCTTGACCTGCGGCTGCATGTCGGGATCGGCGTCCTTCCACAGCGCGGTGAACTGCCCGTAGTAGTCGAGGGCTTTTTCCCGGTTGCCTTTTTCCTCGTACAGTTCGCCCAGGCGGCGCAGCGCCCGGGCGCGGTTCCAGGCAATGTCGTCGGTCCCCTGGCCGTTGTTGGGGGTCTCGATCACCCGGGCATATTCGACCAGGGCCGAATCGGGCTGCTTGAGCAGGTCGTAGGACTGGCCGAGTTCGAAGAAGGCGCAGTTGGAGCAGCTGCCGCGCGCACGGGCCTGCTGGAACGCCGCCAGGGCATCCGCGCCCCGCCGTTCCGCCAGCGCGATGTAGCCCGCCATCCAGTCGCCCGAATTGAGATTGGCCCGCACCTGGGCGGGAACGGCCGCCTCGTACTCCCCGACGTAGCGTTTCGCCATCGCCGGCTGGCCCGCCAGGGCATAGAAAATCGCCAGCGAAACGTAGGGACGGTCTGCGGCGGGAATGCCGGCCAGCGGATAACGCGCGAGGGCGGCCTCGACCAGCTTGATGGCGCCGGACGGGTTGCCGCGGAAGATGATATCGATGCTGGCCCTGCCCGCGGTGCCGTCCACATACTGGCCGGGCAACTTCCGCAGCTCGGCAATGGCGGCGGCTTCCCGCCAGTGATCATCCGCCCGCCCCATCTGGCCGCGCAGCAGCGCGTAGTCTCCCTGGAGGTACACCAGGCCCGCCCGGGTGCTCGGGTCCTGCGGCTTCTGGGACGCCTGCTGCAGCACGGCGAGGGCGCTGTCGTAGCTGCCGCTCGCCTGGTAGAACGCCGCCTGATAGAAGGGGAGCGCGGGGCTGCCTTGGGCATGCGCGGCCAGCTGGTCCAGCGTGGCGCGGGCCACCGGCATCTTGCCCTGCCCCAGCTGGGCCGTGAGCGTCACATCGTACGCGGCCACCGTCGTCGGAGCCACGGCGAGGCCCCGGACGCCAAGCGACTCCGCCTCGGCATAGCGTCGCTTGGCATTGAGCATGCCCGCCAGATTGACCAGGCCCGCGATGTTGTCGGGGCTGAGGTGCAGTACGGCCCGGTAGGCCTCGATTGCCTTGTCGTCGTCCTGCTCGACGCGCCAGTAGTAGAAGGCATCCGCCTGGGCGCGCTCCAATTCCGGCAGGCGGTCGCGATGGGCGTAGGCCCGGGTGGCCGCGTCGTGGATCAGCGCCTGGCTGCCGCCGGAGTTGGAGTACGCGACGGCCAGCTTGCGCCACGCCATCGCGAAGCCGCTGTCCAGGGCCACGGCCTGCTTGAGCAGAGCGATCGCCCGCTCGTTCTCACCCTGGCTGGTGGCCTGCACTCCCTCGCTGTAGAGACGGAGCGCCTCGAACGAGGCGGTGGTGACCTGTTCCAGCGGGTCGTTGGCCCGGATCGTCCGCAGCGATTCGCCGATCCGCTCCCGCATGCCCTTGGACAGCCGGTCGATGGCCTTGAGGATCTGGCTGTCGTCGTCCGCCGTCTCGCGCAGCGCCACCAGCTCGGCGCCATCCTGCGCCGCGACCAGGCGGGCGGTGAGCACGAAGCCCTTGCCCACGGGGCTGATTTCGCCGACTACCACTGCCTTGGCGCCCTCGCGCTGGGCCAGCTCCCGGGAAAGATCGGCGGTGAGAGGCTGACTCCGGGGCTGCTTCATCCGGTCCAGCGCATCGCCGACGGCGGACGTGCCCATGAGGGCGATCAGCGGTGACTGGGCCAGGTCGATGCGGAACGCCTCGGTGACCGACGGCCCCAGCGTGGAATCGCTGGAGCGGTTGGCAAAGTCGGCGACGATCAGCTTGTCGCTGGCCTTGAGGTGTCCCGAGGCCATGAGGGTCCCCACCGGCCCGATTCCCAGCAATCGCATCGCGGTGTAGACGGCGGCCACGACGGCCAACCCGCCGAACGCGATTCCACCGCCGGTGATCGCCTTTTTCCAGGTGACCATCCGGTGGATGCCGGTCTCACCGCTCGCCCGGAACACACCGGTAGCCTGAGCCACCGCGCGGCGGCGTTCGACCAGTCCGGTCACCACCATGATCGGAAGTCCGGTCACCAGCAGCGCGATGGCGCCGCGGATGACCCAGTCGGGCAGGCCGAGCTGAATGGTGAGGAAATACACCACGCCGAGCACGGCGATCGCGGCCACCAGGAACATCCCCGCTACGCGGAAGGGGTGCCCGTACCACCGATCCACCGGCTGCGCGGGATATGGCGCCGTTTGCGCCGGCGTCGTGCCACCGCTCGGCGTGCCGATCGGTTCCAGCACGGCGAGCAGCGCCTCGGCACTCTGGAAGCGATCGGCAGGGCGCTTCTCGAGGCAGCGCATGATCGCGATGCCCAGCACCTCGGGAATTCCCTCCCGCTGGCCGGTGACCGGTTCGGGCTTCCGGGTCACATGCGCGGCCAGCACCTCCTGCGGCGTCCGGCCGATGAAGGGCGGCCGGCCGGTCAGCATCTCGTAGCCCATCGCACCGAGCGCATAGAGATCGGCCCGATGATCCACGTTGGGATCGGCGGCCGCCTGCTCCGGTGCCATGTACGCCGGGGTGCCGAGCGCCATGCCCGCGGTGGTGAGGGCGCCGGCCCCCTGGTTGCCGGACAGACCGCCGGCGTCGCTGACGGCCTTGGCCACACCGAAATCCATGACCAGCGCGTGCCGCTCGAACAGCATCACGTTGTCCGGCTTCATGTCCCGGTGGACCACGCCCCGGCGGTGGGCGTGCGCCAGGGCATCGGTGACTTCCGAGAGGATCCGCACCGCGTCCGGCAGCGGCAGCTCTCCCTCGCGCGCCAGGCGGTCGCGCAACGATTCCCCTTCGATGAGCGGCATGACGTAGTAGAGGAAACCGCCGGCGTCGCCGGAGTCGAGCACGGGCAGGATGTGCGGGTGGGACAGCTGGGCGGCAATCTTGATTTCGAGGTTGAAGCGGTCGGGCCCGAGGGTGGCGGCCAGCTCGGGGCGCAGCACCTTCACCGCCACCTTGCGGCGGTGCTTGAGGTCCTCGGCGAGGTAGACCGTGGCCATTCCGCCAGAGCCCAGCTCCCGCTCGATGGTGTAGCGGTCGGCCAGCGCCGATTGCAGAGATCCAGGAACGGCCATCATCGGATCTGGGTGAGCGGTGAGCGGTGAGCGGTGAGTGGGTCCGCAACCCCTGACTCGCGACTCGCGACTCGCGACTCGCGACTCATTTCGGTTCCCCCGCCAGCCGCGCCATCCGGGCCTTCACGTCCTTCACCGCCGGCTGCAGTTCGGGATCGGCTTCGGCCCAGAGCCTCGTGAACCGGCCGTAGTACGCCAGCGCGTTGGCTTTGTCTCCCTTCGCCTCGTACAACTCCCCGACCCGCTGCAGGGCCCCCGGCTCATCCCACGGTGCAAACCCCATTGAGCCGAGCGCCTTGGGAGTGTCCACCGCGCGCTTGTAGGCGGCCAGCGCGGAGTCGGGCTGCTTGGCCATGTCAAACGCCTGCCCGAGATTGGCCTGCATACAGGCGGTGCAGTTGTCTTCGTCGTACGCCTGGCGGAATTGCGAGATGGCCTGGTCCGGCTTGCCCTCCAGCATACTGACCATGCCGGCCGAAGCGTGAGCGTCGATGGAGCCTCGGCGCAGACCTGGCGGTACGTCGGCCTGGTACTCCTTGAGCAGACTCCTGGCCTTGTCCCCCTGCCCGGCGAGCACATAGGCAGCGATCAGCGGCGCATAGGGTCGGTCCGGCGGCTCCATCGAGGAGAGCGGGTGCCTGGCCAGCGCCTCGTCCAGCGTCTTGAGCCCGTTCGGGGTGTCGTGCCGGTACTGGATGCGCGCCCGCGCGATCATGGCTGCCGCAGCGAGGTAATCGCCCGGCAGGTCACGGTGCTCGGCCTCTTCCATGAACCGGCGCGCCGATTGCTCGAAATCAGACTCCCGGCCCTGGTAGAGCGCCGTGGCGCCCTGGATCCGGAGCACGAGCGCCTTGTCCGAAGGATCGGTGGCGCGGGCGGCGAACTGGCGGACGGCGACCTGGGCGCTGTCGAGCTGCCCGCTGGAGATGTAGTAGGCGTAGCGCAGCCGCGGGATCAGGATATTGGCGGAATCGCGGCGGGCGAATTCATCGATGCTGGCCCGGGCGGCCTGATAGTTTCCCACGGCGAGCTGAGGATTGACCAGGTTGACATAGATATTGCCGCCGCCCTGCTGCTCGTCGATCCACTTGCGGGCCACCACCTCCGCCTCGGCCCAGCGGCGACGGGTACCGAGGGCAATGGACAGGTTGTTGGGCGCGATCGGATCGTCCGGCTTGAGCTCGAGAATGGCCCGGTAGGCGCTGATCTGCTTTTCCGGATCGAAGTCCACCATGAAGTAGTAGTACGCCTCGGTCTGGTAGCGTTCGATCTCGGTCAGCCGGTCGCGATGCTGGTACGCCCGTTTGGCGGCGTCGACGGCGGCCGCGGTGCTGCCGAGCGAATTGCCCAGCGCCACCGCGAGCTTCCGGTACGCCATCGCGAAACCGGTGTCGAGGGTGATCGCCTGCTGCAGCAGGGTGATGGCCTTGTCGGCGTCCCCGGCGTCGCTGGCGCGGGCGCCCTCGGTGTAGAGCCGCAGCGCCTCCAGCGAACTCGTGGTGACCGCCGCCAGCGGCTCGTTGCCCCGGATGGTCCTGAGCGACTCGCCGATCCGTTCCCGGATCCGCTTGCTCAGCCGGTCGATGGCGGGCAGGATCTGGCTGTCGTTGTCCGCAGTTTCTCTCGCCGAGACAAGCTCCGTGCCGTCCACGGCGGTCAGCACCTTGGCGGAAAGCACGAGCCCCTTGCCAATCGGGCTGATCTCGCCCACGACGACGGCCTTGGCCCCTTCGCGCATGGCGACTTCGCGGGCGGCCGTGGCATCGAGCGGCAGCTGCGGGTCGCGGTTCATCCGCCGCAGCACCTGCCCCACCGTCGAGCTGCCCAGCACGTTCACCACCTGCGACTGCGCGATATCGATCCGGAACGCCTCGCTCACCGACTGGGCCAGCGTGGTGTCGGCCGCGCGATTCACGAAATCGGCCACGATCAGCTTGTCGCGGGCGGCCAGCTTTCCCGACGCCACCAGGGTTCCCACCGGTCCGATGCCGAGCAGGCGCATCGCGGTATAGATCACCGCAAGACCCGCCAGCGCGCCGAAGGCGTACACTCCGCCCATCGTCGCCTTTTTCCAGGTGACGTGCTTCTCGAGTCCCTGCTCTCCCGTGCTGGTGAACACGCCGGTGGCGCGCGCCACGGCGCGCCGCCGTTCCGTGATGCCCGTCCAGATCATGATCGGGAGGCCGAGCAGCAGCAGGATACCGGCGCCGAGCAGCACCCAGTCGGGGAGCCCGAGCTGCACGGTGAGGAAATACATCACCCCCATGACGGCAGTGGCGACGAGCAGGAAGATGCCGCCCACCCGGAGCGGATGCCCGTAGCTCGCGTCCGGCGCGAATCCCGCCACCGCGGCGGTGGGCTGCGTCTGCGTCGGGGTCACTCCGCCGCTCGGCGTCGCCATCGGCTCCAGCTGCGCCAGCAGCGCCTCGGCAGTCTGCCACCGGTCCGCCGGCCGCTTTTCCAGGCACTTCATGATCACCGCGGCGAGCGCAGGAGGGCACGCAGTGCGACGGGCGCCGAGCGGCTGCGGGGCCTGGGTCACGTGGGCGGCGAGGATTTCCTGCGAACTCATGCCGGTGAACGGCGGCCGGCCTGCGATCAGCTCGTACGCGACGACGCCGACCGCGTAGATGTCGGCGCGGTGATCGACGTTGGGATCGGCGGCTGCCTGCTCGGGCGCCATGTAGGCGGGAGTACCGAGGGCCACGCCGGCGGTGGTCATCTTCTGGCGCCCGGTGGCCTCGCTCACGGCCTTGGCCACGCCGAAGTCGGTGACCAGCGCGTGCCGCTCCGAGAGCATCACGTTGTCGGGTTTCATGTCGCGGTGGACCACCCCGCGGCGGTGCGCGTGGGCCAGGGCATCCACCACCTCGACGAGGATCCGGATCGCCTCGGGAATCGGCAGCTCGCCGTGACGCGCCAGGCGCTCCCGCAGCGATTCCCCGTCGACGAACGGCATGACGAAGTAGAGGAAGCCGGCCGCTTCTCCCGAGTCGAGCAGCGGCAGGATGTGCGGGTGCTGGAGCTGTGCGGCAATTTCGATTTCGCGGGTAAACCGCTCGGGTCCCAGTGTGGCCGCCAGTTCCGGCCGCAGCACTTTCACCGCCACCTTGCGGCGGTGCTTCACATCCTCGGCGAGGTAGACCGTGGCCATGCCACCGGCGCCGACCTCGCGCTGAATGGCGTAACGCCCGGCCAGCGCGGCGGTCAGCCGCTCCTCCGTACTGGGCACTGGGGTCCTTGGTGGGGGGAAGGGTACTCCCCTGAATATGCCGCCGCCCCGCCTCCGGGGCTACCGGGGCGGGGCGGCGGAAACGGCTTGCCCCGAGAGGGCAGCCAGGGAACTACTTGCCCTTGATCGCGATCAGTTCCAGATCGAACGCCAGAGTCTCGTTGGGGCCGATCTTGGGCGGGCTGCCGGCCGGACCGTAGGCCAGGTTGCCGGGGATCCAGCAGTGGATCTTGCTGCCGACCGGCATGAGCTGGATGGCCTCGCTCAGGCCGGGGATCAGGCCGTTGAGCGGGAAGTTGACCGGGTCATGGCCGTAGGAGCTGTCGAAGGCTTCACCGTTGAGGAGCGCGCCCTTGTAGTGCACGGTGACGACGTCGGTGCCCTTCGGCTTGGGGCCGGCGCCCGTCTTGATCATCGTGTACTGTACGCCGCTCGCGGTGGTGGTGACCCCGGGCTTGCTCTTGTTGGCGGCGAGGAAGTCGGTGCCGGCCTTTTCGTTGACGCTCCCGGCCGCGGAATCCTTGGTCCGCTGCTTCTCGAGCATCTCGTCGCGGAAGGCGGTCATGGTGGCCTGGGCCTGGGCATCCGCAATGCGCGGGGTGGCGCCGGCCTGGCCGTCCCGGAAGCCGTTGAACAGGGCGTCGGCAGTCACCGGAACCGACTGCTCCTTGAGGCTCTTCCCCATCTGGACGCCGATGATGTAGCTCACGCTGTCAGTGCGGGACGCCAGCTTGGCGGGGCCCGCGTTCTGCTGCTTGCATCCGGCAACGGCCAGGACGCCGGCCAGCAGGGCCAAACGCTTCATGTGGATGGATCTCCGGAAAGGGGGCACGCCGCGACCGGCCGGGCCGGCCGCGCGACGGGGCGCAATATAGCGGGGGAGACGGGCAGACGGGCAGACGGTCCCGATGTCGCAGGGCGTGACGAACCGTCCAGCCAACCAGCCGCCTAGCCGACCACCCCCGCCATCATCCGCACCCGAATCCCCCCATTGCTGAACGCCAGCCGCTCGGCCAGCTCCAGGCCGGTCTGGCCCTCGAGCAGCGGATGGGGCGAGAGCAACGCCACCCGCCACCCCGGCAGGCGCCGCCGCGCCACGTTTCCCAGCTGAGCGTAGAGGTCCCGCAGCCGGTTCCGTTCCCCGACCCGCGCACCGTAGGGAGGGTTGGTCACGAGCCAGCCGGGAGCAGGAGGAACCTCGAGCCCCGAAATCGCCGCCCTCCGGAAGTTGATGTCGGAAGCCACACCGGCACGCTCGGCGTTGGCCATGGCCGATTCGATCGCGCCCTCATCGCGATCGGAGCCGATGACGGAAGAGGGCGCAGCAGGAGCGATCCGCCCATCCGCCTCGGCGCGGATCCGGGCCCAGAGCCCGGGATCGAAATCCGGCCAGCGCTCGAACGCGAACCCCCGGCGCCACCCGGGGGGAATCCGGCGGGCGATCAGCGCCGCCTCGATCGGGATCGTTCCCGAGCCGCACATCGGATCGATCAACGGCCTGCCAGGATCCCATTCCGCCGCCAGGAGCATCGCCGCCGCCAGGCTTTCCCGGAGCGGCGCCTTTCCGGTGGCCAGCCGGTATCCCCGGCGATGCAGCAGCGCGCCCGAGCTGTCGAGACTCACCGTGCAGCGGTCGCGGAAGAGTCGCACCACGATGAGCTGGCTGCCGGCGCCCGAGCTCTCGTCGTCGCTCTCCCCCGCCGGCTTCCCGATCCGGATGCCCGGCAGCTGCTCCGCCAGGATGCGCCCGAGTCGCTCCGCCACGGCGCCGTCGTGGTACAGCCGCGATTTCCGACAGGTGACCCGGAACTCCACGGCGGCATCCGGCGCGAGCAGCGAGGGCCAGGGCAGCCGTCGTCCCTGCTTTTCCAGCTCGTTGAACGCGATGGCGCGGAAGGTTCCGATCCGGAGCAGCACACGGGAGGCGGTGCGGAGCTCGAGATTGGCCCGGTAGAGTCCGGACGGGTCGGTGGAGAACGGAACACCGCCGGGCTCGATGTCGCCCGTCCCGACTCCGAGCCTCGTCAGTTCGGCGGCGGTGAGCGCTTCGAGTCCCGGCGCAGTGACGGCGTAGGCGGAGAGAGGAGGCATGGGAAGACGACGGAGGAGGTGAAAGGGGAAAAGCGAAAAGAGAAAGGGGGGTTCGTCCATGGGGGAGCCCCTTCCCCGTTCGCCTTTCGCTCTTCGCCGTGCGCTTTTCGCCTTTCGCTCTTCACCTTTCGCCTGTTGCTCTCACTTGTTCACGAAATTCATCATGGTCGCGTTGTAGCGGTCGCCCGCCGCCACGCCCCTCGGTGCCAGCTCCGCGATCCGGGCCAGGTCATCGGGCGTGAGATGGATGTCGACCGCGCCAAGATTCTCGTCCAGCCGGGTGCGCCGCTTGGTGCCGGGAATCGGTACGACATCCGTGCCCTGGGCCAGCAGCCAGGCCAGCGCCAGCTGCGCCGGGGTGCAGCGCTTTGCCGTGGCAATCGCCTTGATGCGGTCGACCAGCTCCAGATTGCGGGTGAAGTTGTCGCCCTGGAACCGGGGCGAATTGCGCCGGTAGTCATCGGGCGCGAAATCCTCGAAGCGCCTGAGCTCTCCAGTCAGGAACCCGCGGCCCAGCGGGCAGTAGGCGACGAGGCCGATGCCGAGCTCGCGGATCGTGGGCAGGGTCCGGTCCTCGAGATCGCGGCTCCACAGCGAGTACTCGTTCTGCAGGGCACTGATCGGGTGCACCGCGTGGCCGCGGCGGATCGTTTCCGGCGCCGCCTCCGAAAGGCCGAGGTAGAGCACCTTCCCCGCCGTGACCAGGTCCTTCATGGCGCCCACGGTGTCCTCGATGGGCACGGTCTGGTCGACGCGATGCTGGTAGTACAGGTCGATGTGGTCCACCCCGAGCCGCCGGAGCGAGGCATCGCAGGCCTGCTTCACGTACTCGGGGCGGCCGTTGATGTTGCGGGCCTGGGGATTTCCGGGGGTGCGGACGATGCCGAACTTGGTGGCGATGACGGCCTGGTGGCGGCGCCCCTTGAGCGCCCGGCCGATGAGCTCCTCGTTCTTCAGCGGGCCGTAGACATCGGCGGTATCGAGGAAGCTGAAGCCGCGGTCAAGGGCCCGGTGGATCGTGGCGATCGACTCGGTGTCGTCGGTCGGGCCGTAGAACTCCGACATCCCCATGCACCCGAGGCCGAGCGCCGAGACGCGCAATCCCTGCCTGCCCAGCGTACGCTGATCCATGAAGCGCTTGCCCGCTCCCCATGCGGAGGTGATCCCTCATTGCGGGTGCACTGCGAAAGTCACATCGACGTGCACCAGGATGTGCGGATCCATCTTGAACATGCCGAGGAAGCGGCTGAGCGAGCCCACCTTGTAGTCCCGGACGTCCACCGGAAAGCTGGACAGGATCCGGGCTTCCTCGCCATGCCGAACGACGGTGCCGGGAATTTCCACCGGCCGGGTCTCCCCGTGCAGGGTCAGCTCACCCTTGAGCATGACCGCCACACTGTCGCCCTGGCCCGGCTCGGACTTGAGTCCGGTGAGCTGGAACCGCATCACCGGAAACTTGTCCGCTTCCAGCGACTTGGTCAGCATGTCGCGGTCGCGGTGGTCGTTGCCGGTCCTGAGCGAGCCGGTGGGGGCCTCGACCCAGCCCTTCACCGAATCGAGATCGGCCCCGCCGGTGAACTCGCCGGTGACCGTCGAAGTCTGGCCGACGAAATCGCCCGCCGTCGCCTTGCCGTCAAACGAGAGCGAACCCTCTCTCGCTGTGCCGTTGCCGATGGGCCGCTGGGCGGACGCCGCCCCGGCCAGGGCCAAGAGAAGAAGCACCGCGCCGCCGCTCACTGAATGTCTCACTGACGACCTCCCGATGGAATCCATCCCCGTTCTCTGGTAGACGAACGGACCGGGAAGTGCCCCACCGGCGTCACCACAGCCCGATCGGTCATCCCTGACCAGGCTAACGCATTATCGGGCCGGATCCCGCCAGCTCGACCCCCGGCCCGCGGGTACTCGGCAGTCGTGCCGGCCCGCCGCAGCCCCCTCCTGTCCTCGCTCTTTCGAGTGAGTGCAGACCCTCCAACGAGCGATGGTATCCCCGTTGCCATGGCTCCACCTTCAGCCGGGAGCACAACCTCCACCTCCGCTGAGTCCGTCCGGCGGAACGAGACTCGACCGCGGAGGCGGCAATGGACGACGACAAGGTGACGCTGGATGAAGCGCGACGCAACGCGCAACACGCCTCGGTCAGACATCAGATCGAGCGCAACCTGAACGCCGAGATCGGGGGACAGGCCGGCACCGCGACGATCGAACAGGCGGACCAGGTCGGCCTCGTGGCAGCGGAGCTGCGGAATCACGCGCTCAGGGAAACGGTCGCCGCGGAGCACGCGGTGGCGCGGTCGCGCGGTGCCGCCCGGATCTCGCAGTTCATCGATTACGCCTTCGCTCTGATCTACGGCCTCCTCGCCATCCGCCTGGTGCTGGCACTGATCGCCGCCCGCCCGGCCAGCGGCTTCGTGCAATTCATCAACGGGGTGACCTACCCGCTCTTCGCGCCGTTTCGCGGCATCGTGGCAAGTCCCACGACCGAGGAGGGTTTCACACTCGCCCTGCCGGTCGTGATCGCCATCGGCGTCTACCTGCTGCTCCACGCGGGTATCAACGCGATGCTGCGAATGGCCGCCTACCGGAAAACCATGATCTAGAAGGAGACACCGTGTTCAAGCCATTGGCATATTCGGGAATCGTGACCCTGGTCACGCTGGCAGTATCCACTCCGGCGGCGGCCCAGGCCAGGAGTGCGGTCACCGCTTCAGAGCTGGAAACCGCCGTGACAGCCACGCCGGCGCCAAACCAGGCAGAGGTGCAGCGCTTTCTCCAGGATCCGCGCGTCGTCGAGGCGGCCAACGGCCTGGGGGTCCGCACATCGGATCTCGCCGCGCGCGTGGGCCGGCTGGATGAGGCCACCCTGAGCCAGATCGCCACGCGGACCCGCGCGACGGACCCTGCTCTGGCCGGTGGCTCGACGGTGGTCATCACGACCACAGTCATCATCATCGCCCTGCTCATACTGATCGTGCTGCTGGTCGCGTAGCACCGAGCCGAGCCGCCTGTGCGGAGGATCGTCGGATCGATCACCGTCGCGTGCGGCCTCGGTCTGGGCGGCGCGCCCGCGTCCGCCCAGTTGTCCGCGCCACCAGTGACGGAGCGCCCGCCGCCGGTACTCGAGGTGCCGTACCTGCCCCAGTCGGAACTGCTCTGCGGCGGAGCAGCCGTTGCCATGGTCGAGCGATACTGGGGCCGGCGCGGCGTGTACGCGGAAGATTTCGTGGCGCTGGTCCGCCCCGAACTGCGGGGCATCACGACCACCGACCTCGCCGCCGCGGCGCGGGCGCGCGGCTGGGTCACGCGCGCCTTCGATGGCACCCCTGACGATGTCCGGCAGATTCTCGCCGGGGGCGTGCCGGTGGTGGCGCTGATCGAGGTCGCGGGCGGACGGTACCACTATGTGGTTGTGCTGGGCTGGTCCGGTGGCCGGGTGGTCATCCACGATCCGGCGCGCGGACCCTCCCGCGAGATGGACGAGGCGGCGTTCCTGGCCGAATGGAACGGCGCGAATCGGTGGACCCTGGTGCTTCTCCCGGCCGTTGGCCCGCCAGCCGCCGCCGTCACTCCCCCGCAGGCTCCCCCGACCGACTCGCTGCCTTGCCGCCCTTGGCTCGACCGGGCGCTCGACGCCGTTGCCGCCGACCGGCTGGACGCCGCCGCCGATCTGCTCGCCCAGGGTGCGGACGCCTGTCCAGAGGAGCCGCTGATCCTCCGCGAATTGGCAGGCGTTCGCTTCCGGCAGCGCCGCCTGGACCTGGCGATCAGCCTGTCGGAGAGATACCTGACGCGCGTTCCCGGTGACCCGCTCGGCTGGCAGCTCCTGGCCGCGAGCCGCTACCTCGCCGGTGACCGCGAGGGTGCGCTGGAGGCCTGGAATGCGGTCGGCAAGCCGACGGTCGACCTGGTCAGGATCGATGGAGCGCGGGAAGTGCGATTCGGCATGATCGCCAATGCGGTGGACGTGCCGCACGGGAGCGTGCTCACCCTGTCGCAGCTGGCGATGGCCCGCCGCCGGACCGCGGAGCTGCCGGCGCTGCGCGGCGCCGCCGTCACCTATCAGCCGGTGGCGGGGGGCCAGGTCGAAGTGCGCGCCGCGGTGGCCGAGCGGCCGGTGCTGAGTCCCTGGTGGCAACTGCTGGCCGGCGGAGCGCTCAGTGCGGTGACTCAGCAGCAGCTCGGTGTCTCCGTCGCGTCGCCGACCGGTGGCGGAGAGCTCTGGACCGCGGTGTGGCGGTGGGAAGATGCCCATCCCTGGATCGCGTTCCGCGTGGATGTTCCGATGCGACTCGGAGTGACCGGGGTGATCGGAATCGGCGCCGGGTGGGAACGATTCCGCTTCGCGACCGGTGTGAATGGCCAGGGTGTCTACGAAGAGAGTCGCAGAAGTGGCGGCGCCAGCTTTGGCGCCTGGATCACTCCCGCGCTTCGCCCCTTTGGGGGAGTCCGCTTCGAGCGCTGGTCGGGGAAAAGGGAATATCTGGTCGGGGCAACCGGAGTCGAGCTTCGCGCAGCGGGTGATCGGCTGGTTCTCGCCTCCCGCCTGGATTATGCGCAACCAGTTACCACGGCGGTCCCCTACGCCAGCGGCAGTCTCCGGGCGATCTGGGCTTCCTCGGTGGGGCTCGAACGGGCCACCTGGTCGCTGCGGGCGGGACTCGATCTGGCCAATCGCGGCACGCCGCTCGGCGCCTGGCCGGAGGCCAGCGGGGACCTTCCGTTGGCCATCCCCCTCCGCGGCCACGCCAGGACCAGCGACGGACTGCTCCCTGGCAATACCACCGGCCGAACCATCGTGCATGGAGGCCTCACCGGCGACCGGCCCTTCCTGCACCTGGGCCCGATCACCGTGGCCACCGGCCTCTTCCTCGACGCCGCCGAGATCCGGAGTCCCGCCGACGGGTCATCGGCGGAGCGGTTCTTTCTCGATGCCGGCGGCGGGCTGCGTTTCGTCATCCTGGGCGGCCACTTCGGTGTCCTGCGGATTGACCTGGCCACCGGGCTCACCGACCGCAACACCGCGCTGACGGCGGGGGTCCACCAGAGCTGGCCGCCGTTTGCGAAGAACCTCAGGCCATGAGATGGGGTCGTTAGTCGTTGGTCGTAGGTCGTTGGCCGTCAGTCCCGAGAGGAGAGCACAGATGAGCGATCAAGAGAAGCGCGAGGGCAAGGCCTGGGAGCTGTACCATCCCCTTGCCGACACAGTCCGACCAGACACGCCGGAGCTCGGAGGTGCCCTGCCGCTGCCGGAGGAGGTGACCGGTCGAGCGAGTGGAACCGGCGATTCGCTCCCCGCCCTGTTCGGAAACGAAATTGCGGCGCACCTGGCCGATGGGTTCCGCGGTGGCAGCGGAGATAAACCTCACCCGGTGAATCAGGCCGACGGCGCCGCATTCGAGGAGGATGACGGGGCATAGGGCCGTGAGAGCGGCTGCAGCTGCATCCCCGAGCGACCAAGGCCGCCGCGGGACCGTTCAGCCGGACGGCGCGGCCTGCGGCGTGGTCGAGAAATATCCCACCACCTCGGTGAGGTCATCGGCCTGCCGGGCCATGCCGTGCGCCATCGTCGCCAGCTGCTCCGCCGCCAGCGAATTCTGTCGCGCGATCTCGGCGACCTGGGCCAGGGCACGGGACACTTCCTGCAGCGCCCGGGCCTGCGCCACCGACGCCGCGGACACGCCCTGCACCTGCGTCGTGGTCTGGCGGATCGAGGGCACCAGCCCGGCCAGCAGAGTCGCCGATTGCAGCACCGCATCGCGGCTCGCCGAAGTCACCCGGCCGATTTCCCGCGCCGCCACCTGACTCTGCTCGGCGAGGTGACGGACCTCGTCCGCCACCACGGAAAATCCCTGGCCATGCAGACCGGCCCGCGCCGCCTCGATGGCGGCATTGAGCGAGAGCAGGTTGGTCTGGGCGGCAATGCTGTCGATGACCTCGAGCTTGCCGGTGATGGTCTCGAAGGCGGACAGCGTGATCTGCATCGCCTGCCCGCTTTCTTCCGCGCGGCTGGCGCCCGCCACGGCCATCTGCTCGACCTGGCGGCTCCGTTCGGCGTTGTCCGTGACCGAGGCGCTGACCTCCTGCAGGCTCGCCGTGGTTTCCCGCACCGCCTCCGTCTCGCTGGTGGCCACCTGCGCCAGGGCCTGCGAGGCCTCGGTCAGCCTGGCGGCCGCAGCCGCCACGGCAAGGGCGTTGCCCCGCATGGCCCCGATGACCTCGGACAGGCGCGCCAGCATGGTCACGAACGCGTGGCCGAAGCTGTCCGTCTGCGAACGCGGCCTCACCCGCACGGTGAGGTCACCGGCCGCGATGGCATCGGCCACCCTGGCCGTCTCCTCCAGATATCCAATCATCCGGCCGAAGGCATTCCCGAAGACATCGCGAGGCGAGCGGGGCGTGACCCGGACCGCAAAATCCCCCTGGGCGATCGCCTCCGCCGCCGCCGACATCTCGCGCAGGTAGATCGTCATGCCATCCATCGACCGGAGCAGCTGGCCGACTTCGTCGAGAGCGGCAGCCCCGGTCGATTGGGGGATTTCGCCCTGGGCGAGCAGGTCCGCGACCCGGACGGCTTCGCCGAGCGGCTCGACCAGCGAACGGCTGGCGAGCCCGCCCAGCCAGCGGACCAGGACAAAGCTCACCAGCAGCACCACCACACCTAGGAGCCAGCCGAGCCTGGCCAGGTTCCGGGAGGCGCCGAAAGCGGAAGTGATCGCGGCCGAATCGCTGCGGGTGTGAGCCTCCAGGCTGTCCCGCACCGCGCGATACTGGGAAGTCATGTCCAGCAGCGCGCTGGTCATCGACTCCCCGCCCTCCCGCGCGATCATCCGCTTGCTGGTATTCCGGGCCAGGCCGTAATACGCGAGGAAGCTGGTCTCGATCCCGGCGAGCCGCACCCGCTCGCCGGGCAGATCACGCTGGCCCTGGGCGATGGCCGCCCGGAAGGCCTGGCGCACGCTGTCGGACGCCACCAGGTCGTCCGTGTCGCTGACCGCGACCGCCACCTGCAGGCCATGCTGCGCCGTGGCCAGGATTTCTTCGAGGGTCCGGCTCAGTTCGATGGAAGGATAGAGTTCCCGCTCGATCCGGCGCAGCGATCGATCGTTGAGCAGCCCGAATCCCACGCTTATGAAGAGGACGAGTCCGAGGGCAAGCGCGACGAGACCGGAGAGGATTGCCATCTTCCGGCGAAAGGTGAGGCGATCGAACGCGGCGAGGCCGGCCTGGCCGATGTTCATCGCGTCGGCCGGTTGGAGTCAGCCACCTGCACCGGACAACCTGGACGGGAGCGGAGTGCGCAAGCCGCGTAGCCGGAGATTGGACCGTCTTGCCGGAAGTCTACGACGTAATCCTAGCCGGGCTCAGGATGAGCCGCCAGCGGATCGTAACGGCGGCGGGCCCGGCATCTCGCGCCGGACACTCGAGCGCGACGGGGGAAATGCCCGTCGTCTTGCAATTCGAATCGGCACCGGCATGACGGCCGGAACGACCGCGAGGCCGGAAGGCGCGCCGCTAAGTCGTTGCGGGGCATTTGATTGAAATCGCGGGACATTCCGGCCCGCAAGCGGAGGTCCACCCCTTGCCCGATCTCGCCGCGGGAGCGATGGCGGCCAATGGCCTGTTCCATCATCCCGGTACACCGGCGAATGGGAGCACATGGTGGTTGGCGACCAGTTCTGCAACCGGATGTCAGGACCGCCGCAGGTGCGGCTCCGCGGCGCCCGCCGGATCAACGGCGGCACGGTGGCATGGCTGCTGGTCATGGCACTCGCAGGGGCTCCCGCCGTCTCGGCGCAGCAGCCGGTCTATTCGGTGGTCGTCAATGAGTCCAATCCGGTCACCTCGCTCACCCGCAGCGAAGTCTCCAATCTCTTTCTTCGCAAGCTGACCCGGTGGTCTGACGGCTCCAGCGCGCATCCCGTCGATCTCCCCGCCAACTCGCCGATCCGCGCCGCCTTTTCCCGGGAAATTCACGGCAAGTCCGTGGCATCGGTCTCCGCCTACTGGCAGCAGCAGATCTTCTCGGGGCGCTCCGTTCCTCCGCCCGAAAAGCCCACCCCCGCCGAGGTCATCGCCTACGTGCGGAGCGATTCGGTGGCCATCGGGTACATCCCGGCCGGGCCCGCGCCGGCCGGCCTCAAGGTGATCAAGGTGCAGCCATGAGCGGCGAACTCCGGAGACTCGCGCTCCGCGGCCTGACCACGTGGCTGACCGTGCTTCTCCTGTCCGCCGGCGTGGCCCCGCTCCGGGGCCAGGACCTGGGCGACCGGGTCACACTCCACGGCTTCGCCGGCTGGAGTTACGGTCGCACCAACGTCAACAACTACCTGAGCGGCACCCCGGACGGGAACTACCGCGAAGGCAACTTCGCCCTCAACATCGCCGCGTCCCTCGGCGACCGGCTGACCATCGTGGCCCAGCCCTCGTTCTCGCAGGGTGTGGAAGAGGGCTCCAGCGCCGTGGCCCTGGACTACGCCTTTGCCCAGTGGGCATTCAGCGACGCCGTCCAGCTCCGGCTGGGCAAGGTGCAGCAGCCGTTCGGTCTCTACGCCGAGATCCTGAAGGTCGGGACGCTGCGTCCGTTCTATTCTCTGCCCCAGAGCGTGTACGGGCCGTCCGGCATGGTGGCCGACGGGCTGACCGGCATCAGCCTCCGGCTGTCGACCGCCGCAGACAAGCCGTGGCAACTCACCGCCGACGTCTACGGTGGCGGCGTCGATCTCACCGAGTTCCTGGTGCCGGTCGACATCAATCGGGGCGATACCCTGAGTCCTCCCGCGGACCGGGAAAACGAAGTCAATCGCGACGTGATCGGCGGCCGGATCCTGCTGCACACTCCGGTCAGCGGACTCTCCTTCGGTTCCTCGGCGTTTACCGGCGTCGCGACGGAAGGGGGCGAATCCAATCGCAATACGCTGTTCGGCCTCCAGGCCGAGTATCTCACGGATGTCTGGTCCATCCGGGGGGAGTACGCCCACAACAGCGAAGGCGACAAGTACATCACCAACGCCGGCTACGTCGAGGCCGCCTACCGGTTCACCCGCGCCTGGCAGCTGGCCCTGCGCTACGACCAGTTCCAGAACACGCTGCCGGGAATCCCCTCGCCGGAATTCCCCGAGATGCTCAAGCACCGGGCGGCGAGTGTCGGGGTGAGCTACTGGTTCAACCCGAACCTGGTGCTGCGCGCCGCCTATCACGACGTGCACGGCAACCGGTTCGCCGGCCCGGACGTCGAGGAGTATCTGCCCCAGGCGAATGCCGGCACGCTCGACCCGCATACCAAGCTGATCGAGCTGGGAGTGCAGTTCAGCTTCTAGTGAATGGGGAACAGTGAACGGGGAACGGGGAACGGGCCACGCCGGAGCCAGGCTAAGAGGTGTGTCACGCGGAACCCAGAACCAGTGTCTCGGGACCACGTAGACCCCGGAACGACGAAGGCCGCCCCACTCGGGACGGCCTTTGCGCACAGTGGCTAGGGAGGGAATCAAGCTGCCCCACCGGGGCAGCGCAGCCCCGAGCGAAGCGAGGGGGTGGAGCTCAAGGAATGAGTGGCTAGGGAGGGAATCGATCCGACGGCGCCGCAGGCGCCAAGGAGACCGAGCGAAGCGAGGTCAACCCCCGAACGACCAAGGCCGCCCCACTCGGGACGGCCTTCGCGCACAGTGGCTAGGGAGGGAATCGAACCCCCGACACGCGGATTTTCAGTCCGCTGCTCTACCAACTGAGCTACCTAGCCGAACACATCGGAACGGCCAAATCCAGCGTCCCGTCCCGAGCCTCCAAAGCTAAGAATCTGCCCGTCGCCGCGAAACCCCACCCCAAACACCCCCAAACACAATGCGGGCGCGGGGAATTCCACGCGCCCGCACAGCCACATCTGGACGTCGCTCGGTCTTAGAAGCTGTACCGGACCGACGCCTGCATGCGGTAGTTCGACGCCGCGAAATTCGAGTTGAACGGCGTGAACTTCGTGTCGAACGTGTAGATGCCCTGCGCCAGCGGACTGTTCGTCACGCCCGCGGGCAGCTTGTTGCCGGTCTGCGTCAGACCCGGGAGCGTCGCGCTACAGATCTGGCCGCACGTCGCACCCTGATCCGAGAACGCCTGCTTGCCCCAGTCCTTGTTCAGCAGGTTGCCGAAATTGATGATGTCGAACCGCACCTGCAGGTTGTTGAACCGCCACCCGAGGTTCTGCGCGACCGTGAGATCGACCTCGTTGACCCACGGGTTGCGGCAGGAATTGCGCTTCATGATCGTGCCACGCTGGCTCTTCAGGCAGTCCACGCGGTTGATCAGATTCTCGAAGCCGTCCGCCATCGCGTTCGCCGCGGCGACAGCCTGCGGGTTGGTGCTGTTGTAGCCCGTGAACAGGATCTCGCTCTGATCGTGCGCGTTCTTCGGCACATAGATCAGATCGTTCTGCGACTGGCCGTCGGCGTTCGCGTCGCCCGAGCCGGTGCCCGAGCCGATGCCGTACACGTAGTCGAACGGCGCGCCCGAGTTGCCCGTGTAGACGACCGAGATGTCGGTGAGCGTCTTCGGGAAGCGATACGTGCCCGTCGCGATGATGCGGTTCGGCTGGTCGTACTTCGACGTCGACACCGACTTGTCGTTGATGTCGCCGCTCACGTCGCGCTGGTAGCGATAGTTCGAGCCCGCCGTGCTGCTCGTCGTCGACGTGACATCCACCGCGTGCTGGTACGTGTAGGCCACCGAGCCCTCGAAGCTCGTCGTGAACGCCTTCTGG
>DATEHG010000208.1:0-25002 GCA_035279705.1 Gemmatimonadales bacterium | reverse complement strand
CGGTGCTGCAGACCTCGAAGGACGGCTGGATCATCAACCAGCTGGATCTGAATCAGGCCGGCAGTCCAACCCGGCCCTGCCGCAACGCGGGCGACGACGCCATCAAGCCCAAGCCGTAGCCGGGGAACCTCTCCAGCCATTCCGTCGTTTATCCACCGTCGGTGAGTTCGAGCAGGATGCCACCAGTCGCCTTGGGGTGGACAAAGGCGATGCGGTGGCCCGCGGCGCCCTGGCGCGGGGTTTCGTCGATCAGCTGGTAGCCGGCCCTTCGGCAGGCCGCCAGGGCTGCGTCGAGATCGGGCACCCGGTAGCAGATATGATGAATGCCCGGCCCGCGGCGCGCGAGGAAGCGGCCGACCGGAGTATCGGGACCGAGAGGGGCGAGCAGTTCGACCTCCGAATCCCCGAACGGGAGCGAAACGATCGTGGCGCCGTCTGCGGTTTCCGGGGGATGGGGATGGAGGCCGAGCACGTCCCGATAGAACGCCAGGGCCAGATCGAGATCGGGCACGGCTACGCCGATGTGAGCGATGCGGGGCTGGTCGGACACGGCGGCGGAATCCGGTCAGAAGGAAAGGGCTTGCCGACGGGTGTATATTTCAGGTATGAAGCTAATGGGCGCGGAGACCGGAACACAGGGCCGCGCATGACCGATCAATAGAAGGAATGGAACCGATGGCGAACAGCAACACGATGCAGGTGACGGACGACTCTTTCGCGGCCCAGGTGGAGCAGGCCGACGGGCTGACCCTGGTGGATTTCTGGGCGGTCTGGTGCGGACCGTGCCAGATGATCGCGCCGGTGGTGGACCAGCTGGCCACCGACTTCGCGGGCAAGGTGCGGGTGGCCAAGCTCGACACCGATGCCAACCAGAAGACGGCGGTCAAGTACAACGTCCGTTCGATTCCGAGCATCCTCTTTTTCAAGGGTGGCAAGGTGATCGATGCGGTGGTGGGCGCTGATCCCCGGATCAAGCTCATCCTCGAGGACAAGATCAAGCAGCACTCCAACTAGTTTCGGCAGTCCGGAGGACCGGGGGTCGGGGCGGGACCGCCCGGGCCTCCGGTCCTTTCTCTTTCGGGGGACCAGTGCCGGGCACCCTCTACGTCGTCGCCACCCCCGTCGGTAACCTCGGAGACCTGAGCCAGCGCGCGGCCGAGCTGCTCAGGACGGTGCCCGTCGTGGCCGCCGAGGATACCCGTCACAGTCACACGCTGCTGCAGCACCTCGGCGCGCGGCCCCGGCTGATCAGCTTTCACGCGCACAGCCCCGAACACCGGCTCGAAACCCTGATCGAAATCCTGCGTCACGGAGAAGACGTGGCGCTGATTTCCGATGCGGGGACTCCGGTCGTGAGCGATCCCGGGGCCAGCCTGGTCCAGGCGGTCCGCGAAGCAGGGATCAAGGTGATTCCGCTTCCCGGGCCCAGTGCGGTCACGACCGCGCTCTCGGCGGCGGGGCTCCCGGCGGACCGGTACCTGTTCCTCGGCTTCCTGCCGCGCAAAGGCGGGGAACGAAAGCGTCTCCTTGCACAGGCGGCGGCCAGCGCGTGGACCGTGGTGTTCTACGAAGCGCCGCCCCGCCTGGTGGACCTGCTCACCGACCTGGCCGAGGTGGCTGGTGCGGATCGGAACGCGGTGGTGGCTCGCGAGCTGACCAAGGTGTATGAAGAATTCAGGGCCGGGACGCTGGCGGAGCTGGCGCAGCACTTTCAAGCGGTGGAGCCCCGCGGCGAATTGACCGTGCTGATGGGCGGCCTGGGTGTGATTCCGGCCGCGCCCGCTGCCAGCCCCGAAGAAGCGGCCACCATGGCCGCGGACCTCCTGGCCGGCGGGCAGACCCGCAAGGATGCGGTCAGGGAACTGGTGGAACGGCTGGGGCTTTCACGGAACGACGCCTATCGGATCGTGATGGAACTCAAGTGATTCGGATGTCCGTTGTTGCTCTCCTGCTGTTCCTGACCGGCGCCCAGGCGCCGGCATCGCCGCCCGGCCTGCTCGCGATCGGCCGGCTGCACTACGACGGCGGCGGAGACTGGTACGCCAATCCATCCAGCCTTCCCAACCTGATCGACGCGGTGGCCACGCGGACGGGGCTGCGCCTCGCGCCGCGCGAAGTCGTCGTGAAACTGTCCGACGACGCGCTGTGGAACGTGGCCTACCTGCACATGACAGGTCACGGCAACGTCCACTTCAGCGATGCGGACCTGGTTACCCTGCGCCGGTGGCTCCGCCAGGGCGGCTTTCTTCACGCCGACGATAACTACGGCATGGACGAGTCCATCCGGCGCGAGCTGGCCAGGCTGTTTCCCGACCAGCCGCTGGTGGAGGTGCCGCTGGACCACCCGATCTACCACCTGGTCTACGACTTTCCCAAGGGGCTCCCCAAGATTCACGAGCATGACGGGAAGCCGGCCCAGGGGTTCGGCATCTTTCTCGACGGACGCCTCGCGGTGTACTACACCTATCAGTGCGACCTGGGTGACGGCTGGGAGGATGAGTCGGTGCATCACGATCCCCCCGAAAAACACGAGGCGGCCTTGCGGATGGGCGTGAATCTGTTCGCCTACGCGGTGGGATACGGCGGGTGACCACCGCCTCGGCCCTGGCTCATCTCTCGGCGCCGCTGGTTCGCTGGCGGCGCCTGGGCTGGGTTGCGGCCATCGCCGCGGCCACCAGCGGCACACTCGCCGTGGTGACGCTGCTCGCCGCGACAGGGGTGATCACTCACCCGGCGTGGGTGCTCGCGGCCTGGGGTCTGGCACTCACGGTCGTGGTGCTGCTCAGCCTGCGGGCGGGCGAGGACCGGCGCTATTCCACCCGCTGGGTGGCGCGCTACCTGGAAGCAGAGTCCCACTGGCGAGCCGGGGGGCTGGTGGGTCTGCTCGAGCCGGGTGCTGCCGGCACCAGCGCTGCCATGCGGGACGCCGCCGACCAGCGCACCGCGGAGGAGCTCGGCAGCCGGGCTCCAGAGGCGCTGATTCCAGTCGCCCTCCGCGTCAGGCACCAGGCAGGGTTCGCCGGCGGCCTGCTCGTACTCGCCCTCGGCGGGCTGGCGCTCCTCGGGCCCAGGCACGGAACCGCCGCCATGCTCTGGCAGCCGGGACGAGCGTGGCGGGCCACGGTGGCCCCGGTCAGCGTGACCGCCTCCGCCGAGCAGGTCATGCGGGGGGATTCTGTCACCCTCACGATGGAGGCATTCGGCCGGCGCGCCGGCACCCTCTGGATCCGCAGCCCGGGTGAGGCGTGGAAGGGGGAGCCGGTGGTGCTCGACAGCTCGGGCATTGCCACCCGGCGCCTCGGGCCGCTGCAGTCGGATCTGTTCGTCCGGATGACCAGCGGTGGTCGCGGATCCGACACGCTCGAGATCCGGGTGCGTGTCCCGGCTTTCCTGGGCAGCCTTTCCATTACCGCGCGCTATCCGCGCTACCTCCGCCTCGAAGACGAGCCACTCCCGACCACGGGCGATACGCTGATCATTCCCGCCGGCACGCGGCTCGAGGTCAAGGGCGAAGCGACGGCCAGGCTGGCCTCCGCGGAGTGGCAGCCGGTCGGGAGCGGATCACGTCATGCCATGGAAACGGACGATGGGCGGATCAGCGGGGTATTCACGCCCGACCGGTCCGAGACGCTCCGGCTGGTGCTGGCGACGGCGGATGGCGTCCCGGTGGCGGGCGATCCCGTCGTGGTGCCGATCCGGGTGGTTCCTGATGGCCCGCCAACGATCGATGTGCCGGTGCCCGGGACGGACACCGTGCTGCCGGTCTCGCTGCGCCTCACCCTGGTCATCGATGCCCGCGATGACCACGGCATCGCCAGGGTCAGCATCGAAACCCGGCGCCACAGCCGCCTCGGGCTGCTCGATTCGGCGCGGGTCGATCCCGTGCCGCTCCCGGGCGAGGATCCGGATCGCGCGATCCTGACCTGGACCCTGGATCTGCTGGACCGCCACCTCGTGCCCGGCGACACTGTGCTCATGGTGGCCCGTGCGGTGGACAACAGCCCCCGTGGTGCAACGGCCGAATCGAAGGTCTACCGGTTCCGGCTGCCTGCCGAAGATGAGCTGCGGGCGCAGGCCCAGCAGGTATCGCAGGCCATTGCGAGCCGGCTCGACAGTCTCAACCAGGCGGCCCGGCGCCTGGAGAGGCAGACCAGCGACCTGGCCCAGGAGCGGGCGCGGGCCGGGCAGCAGCAGAACGGGAGCGAGGATGCGGCGCTTTCGTTCGATGCCGCCAAGCGGGGCGAGGCGGTGGCGGCGGAGCAGGAGCGCCTCGAGCGCCAGGCGGAAGAAGTCCGCAAGATGCTCGACCAGCTGCAGCAGAGTGCCCAGGCCGCCAATCTCAACGATCCGGCGTTTGCCGCGAGGCTCAAGGAAATCCAGAGTGAACTCGACCGCGCCCTGACGCCCGAGTTGCGGCAGAAGCTGGCGGCGCTGCAGCAGGCGCTCAAGAACCTCGACCCGGAGCAGTCGCGGGATGCGCTGCAGCAGCTGGCGGAGGCGCAGCAGCAGCTCAAGGACGCGCTGGAGCGCAGCCGCGAACTCTTCCGCCGGGCGGCGCTCGAGGGAGACATGGCCAATGTCTCGGCGGAAGCCAAGGACCTGGCGCACCAGCAGGAGATGTGGAACAGCCAGGTGCCCAACGCCGACTCGGTCAAGGCCGCTGCCGCGGAGCGCCAGCTCGCGGCCCGGACCGACTCCCTGGCCTCGGCTCTCAAGAAGCTGTCGGGCGAGCTGGACAGCGCGCGCAGCGACAAGATGGCCGACCTCGGCCAGCAGGCCTCGCAGTCCGCTCAGCAGATGAAGAGCGCCGCGGGCCAGATGCAGAAGGGGCAGCGGCAATCGGCGGGAGAACAGGGCAAGCAGGCGGAGGAAGCGCTCAAACCGCTGGGCGAGCAGCTCGACCAGCAGCGCCAGGAACAGCAGCAGGCCTGGCGCGAGCAAGTCACGGAGCAGCTCGACGCCGCGCTGGCCGATGCCAGCCGCCTTACCGCCGCGCAGCTCGAGGTCACCGAGCGCCTGCGCCGCGGCGAAAACGGCGCGTCGGTGCGGGCAGCCCAGGGCGCCGTGCAGGAAGGCGCCGACCGTCTCGGCGAGACGCTCAAGGATCTCTCCGGCAAGAACGCCCTGGTCCCGCCTTCGACCGGCGCGGCGATGGCGGAGGCCCGCCGGCTCATGGACCAGGCACGGGAGGCGATCTCCAGCCCTTCTCCCAACCCGCGCGAAGCGGCGGAAAAGGCGGGGGCCGCCGTGGATGCGCTCAACGCCTCGGCATACCAGATGGTCCGGGCGCGGGGAGACGTGTCGGGCTCGGGTTCCGGGTCGGGCATGGCCGAGGCGATGGAACGGATGCAGCAGCTGGCCGGGCAGCAGGGGCAGGTGGGCCAGCAGGCGGGTGGCCTGCTGCCGATGATGGGTGCCAATGGCGGCGCGAGCCAGAGCCAGATGCAGCAGCTGGCGGCGCAACAGCGTGCCATCGCCGAACAGCTGGAGCGGCTCAAGGCGAGCGGGGACGCACCCGGCGCCGGTGCCATGGCGGATGAGGCCGGTGACCTGGCCAAGCGTCTCGAGGCGGGCCAGCTCGATCGCCAGACCGTGGAGCGGCAGGAAAAGCTCTTCCGCCGGATGCTCGACGCGGGCCGAACGCTGCAGGGCCAGGAGCAGGATGACCAGAAGGAGCGCCAGAGCACCACCGCCACTGGCGACAGCGTGCACCTGCCGCCCGCTCTGGAGGCGCGGCTGCGGGACACCGACGGAGCCCTTCGGCTCCCGGGCTGGGAAACGCTGCAGCGCTTTTCGCCTGAGGAACGGCGCCTGGTGGTCGAATACTTCCGCCGGCTCACCGAAGCGCCGCGGCAATGATCCTGCGCAGCGGCCTGGCGCTTGCCTTGATCCTTGCGGCGGCACCGCTCGCGGCGCAGCAGAACGGTGAGATGGCGCGCGGCTACGATCTCGAGCGCCGCAGCGACTTTGCGGGCGCGGAAGTGGTCTATCGCAAGATCCTGACGGACAAGCCGGCGGATCTGGGGGCGCTGGTTGCCCTCGAGCGGGTGCTGAATCAGCTCAACCGTCCCGGGGATCTGGCGGGGCCACTGCGCGCCGCGCTGGCGGCGGATTCCACCAAGGGCCTGATCTACGGCCTGGCCATCCGCACCTGGACCACCCTTGGCGCGGCCGACAGCGTGCGGCGCCTCGGGGAGCAGTGGAGCCGAGTCACTCCGCAGGAGGAATCCGCCTACCGGGAATGGGGCAGCGCCCTCGTGGCACTCGGCGACCGCCCCGGCGCGCGCCGGGCGTTCCTGCTCGGACGCGAGCGGCTGAAGCAGCCCGATGCGCTCGCCGCGGAGCTGGCACAGCTCAACGTCGCCTCGCAGGACTATCCTGCCGCGGCGCACGAGTGGGTGCTGGCGCTGCAGCGGATCCCCGGCTATCGGCCCACCGCCGCGACAACTCTCGCTTCCGCGCCGGAGGCGGCCCACGCCGAAGTCCTCAAGCAGATCGAACCGGCGGGGAACCCGGCCTCGCTGATCCTGCTTGTCGAGCTGCGGGCGCGCTGGGGGGATCCGGTCGGTGGACTCGATCGGCTGAAGGGGGCCCTGCCGGGATCCGATGCCGCCGCCCGCGATCTGTTGCAGCAGTACCTCGAGGCCATCCGTCCGATCCAGACGCAACCGGCCGCGCTGGCCCGGGCCCGAACGCTGGAGGCGCTGGCGGACCACTCGCTCGCCGCCCAGCAGGCGGGACTTCGCGTGGAAGCGGCGCGGGCCTACGGTACGGCTGGAGACCAGGCGGCGGCGCGCCGGGTGCTGGCCCTCGCTGCCGGATCGAACGCGTCGCCCGACGTCGCCGCCCGGGCGGCGGCGGCGCTGATCGAGCTGCTGGTTGCCGCCGATTCGGTCGAGGCGGCGTCCCGTCAGCTGCCGGCGCTCCGCCAGGCGGTGAGCGGCGACGAGTACGCCCGGCTCAATCGCCTGATCGCCGAAGGGTGGATGCGGCGGGGCGCCTTTGCCCGCGCCGACTCCGCGCTGGTCGCGGACAGCAGCGTGGACGGACTGGCCCTCCGCGGCAGACTGGCGCTGTATCGCGGCGACCTGACCGGGGCCAAGACGGCGCTGCATGAGGCGGGACCGTTCGCGGGTTCCCGGGAAGAGGCGACCGACCGGACGGCACTGCTGGCGCTGCTGCAGCCGATCGAGCGGGACAGCTTCCCGGTGCTGGGTGCGGCCTTCCTCGCGCTGGCCCGGGGCGATACGAGCAAAGCGGTGAGCGGCCTCGAAGAGGCGCGGAAGCAACTCGGCGAGGCCACCGGGGGACCGGAGCTGGCACTCCTCGCCGGGCAGCTCGCGCTGGCGTCAGGCCAGCGGTCGCAGGGCGAGTCGCTGCTCAAGCAGGCGGCCGCAGGAAAGGCGCCGGCCGCGGCGACGGCCGCGGGCCTGGAGCTCGCCCGCCTCTATATTGCATCTCATCGTCAGGCCGAGGCGCTGGCCGCCCTCGAGCACCTGGTGCTGACCTATCCGCAGAGTCCGCTGGTGCCGCAAGCTCGCCGGCTGATGGACCAGGCCAAGGGAGTCATTCCGGGATCATGAAGCGCCGCGCTTTCGTGGGACGTCTGGCCGGGGCCATGGGGGCTGCGGGCGCGATGGGTGCGTTCGGGGCTCGCCTCCCGTTCGGCTGGCCGGTCCAGGCGCCGTGGCTCCTGGTGCCGATGGACGACGCCCAGAACGACCACCTCAAGGCTTACGGCGTGGCCTTCCGGGTCCTCGAACGCGGGGGCCGGGGCGAGTGGTTCCTCAACTACCGGTCGGGCTCGTTTCTCCTCCCGGGCGATCCCGCGACCAGCCGGGATGCGGCACTCTCGGGAGTCACGGTGGAAGGCCTCGACGACGACCGGGTGAACCAGATCCGGGCCGAGATCGCGACCGAGAACATGGACGCGATTCCGCTGGAGAAGTCGCCGCGGGTCGCGGTGTACGCGCCGCCCAACGCGGCCCCGTGGGATGACGCGGTGACGATGGTGCTGCAGTACGCGGGCATCACGTTCGAGAAGATCTGGGACGCGGAAGTCATGGGGCTCGGGTTGACCCGGCATGATTGGCTGCACCTGCATCATGAAGACTTCACCGGGCAGTACTCGAAGTTCTTTCTCAACTATGCGGGCGCCCCCTGGCTGGCCGACATGGTGGACCGCAATACGTCGATGGCCCGGCAGCTGGGCTTCGCCAATGTGCCCGCCCTCAAGCGGGCGGTGGCCCAGCGCATTGCGGCGTTCGTGGACAAGGGCGGTTTTCTCTTCGCCATGTGCACCGCGACCGAGACGCTGGACCTGGCGCTGGCCGCCCACAATACGGATATCGCGGCCAGCTACGCCGACGGCACGCCCATGGCCGCCGATGCCTCGAGTCACATGGATTGGAACCCGGCGCTGGCCTTCCAAGGCGCCCAGCTCGAGCTGAGCCCGACGACGGCCGCCTTTTCCGATATCGACGGCCACCAGGTCAACTCGCCGGAGCGGCGGCAGCCGCTGGGCGCCTTCACCCTGTTCAACTTCAGCGCCAAGATCGACCCGGTGGCCACCATGCTGGTGCAGAACCATCGCGACGTGATTCCCGATTTCTACGGCCTCACCACCTCGTTCCGGCGCGACCGGCTCAAGCCGAGCGTAAGCGTCCTGGCGGACGAGACCAATGCCCCGTGGGTCAAGCTGATCCACGGCGAGCGGGGGCAGGGCACCTGGACGTACTACGGCGGTCACGATCCCGAAGACCCGCAGCACCAGATCGGCGATCCGCCGACGGACCTTTCGCTGCACCCGCACTCGCCGGGCTACCGGCTGATCCTCAACAACGTGCTCTTTCCGGCCGCCAAGAAGAAGGAACTCAAGACCTGAGCGCCGAGCGCCTTTCCCCCGAAGCCCGGGCCAGCATCGCCGCGGAAGTCGCCGGCGCCCGGGGCCGGGAGGTGTCGTTCGTGGCCCGGCTCGAGGGTGCCCGGATCGTCGAGGTGCGTGCCGTGGCCCGCGGCACCATCGACGCGGTCCTGGCGCTGCCCGGCATTGCCCAGCGTGGCGAGATGATGCTCCACAATCATCCGAGCGGGGTACTCGAGCCTTCGATGGCGGACCTGTCGGTCGCGTCCCGGCTGCACGATGGGGGGATCGGGTTCGGCATCGTGAACAACGACGCCAGCGACCTGTACGTCGTGGTCGAGGTGCCGCGGGGAAGCGAGCCCGACGCGATCGACCCATTCGAGGTGATCGACCTGCTGGGCGCCCGGGGGCCGGTCGCCGGGGTGCTTGGCCAGTACGAAGACCGGCCGAGCCAGCGGGACATGGCGGCGCACATCAGTGACGCCTACAACGCCGGCGGCACCGTGCTGCTGGAGGCGGGCACTGGCGTCGGGAAGTCGTTTGCCTACCTGGTGCCGGCACTGGTGTGGGCGCGGGTCAACCGGGAACGCACGGTGGTGAGCACCAACACGATCAACCTGCAGGAGCAGCTCGTCGGCAAGGACCTGCCGCTGCTGGCCAAGGCGCTCGGCGGGGAGCAGTGGCAGCCGAAATTTGCCCTCCTCAAGGGCTGGCGGAACTATCTCTGCCTGTCACGACTGCAGACGGCGCTCGCGGGACAGCGCTCGCTGCTCGAGCCCGACCAGCAACAGGAGCTCACCAACCTCGCAGCGTGGGCCTCGCACTCGGCGGACGGGAGCCTGAGCGACCTGACGGAGGCGCCCAGCTCGGACGTCTGGGACGAAATCAGCGCCGAGCCGGATCTCTGCACCAGGATCAAGTGCCCGAACTACGAGGCGTGCTTCCTGTTCCGGGCCCGGCGGCGCGCGGCCGAGGCGGACGTGGTCGTGGTCAATCACCATCTGCTGGCGAGCGACCTCGCCGTCCGGCAGGCTCAGGAAAACTGGGAAGATGCCGCGGTGCTGCCGCCGTACCGCCGGCTGATCCTGGACGAGGCGCACCACCTCGAGGATGTGGCGGCCAATCACCTCGGCGTGCAGGTCACCAGCCGCGGCATCCGGCGCCTGCTCGGCCGCCTCGAGCGCAACGGCAAGGGGCTGCTGCCCACGCTGTCCCACGAGCTGGCCCTGACGGACGACCTGCTCTCCCGCGCCAGCGCCGACCTGCTCAGGGAACGGCTGCTCCCCGCGCTGCGCGATGCCCGGCGGGACAGCGACATGGTGATCGAGCGGCTGCACCGGCGCCTCGAAGGGGTCACCGGCGGTGTGCTCCGGGTGGACGAAGAGTTTTCCCACGATCCGATCTGGTCCGACGGGCTGTCCCGTGACCTCGATGCGGCCCTGGGCGCGTTCAAGTCGCTCCGGGATCATCTCGAGACGATCGCCGATCGCCTCCAGGGCGATGAGGCCAGCGATCGCCGGGCGCAGCTCCTGATGGAGTGCCGCGCGGTGATCCGGCGCCTCGAAGCCGTGGCTGACGGGCTCAACCAGACGCTGCGGCCGGCGGGCGGCGGTCCCCCGTCGGTGCGCTGGATCGAACGCACCGGCTCCAAGGGACAGCAGCTTGGCCTGGCCAGCGTGCCGCTCGACCTGGCCCCCATCCTGCGCGAACTGATCTTCGACCGCGTCAAAACGGTGGCGCTCACCAGCGCCACGCTGGCGGCCGGGGGCGACTTCGATTTTCTCGAATCGAGAGTCGGGCTGTCGGGGGAGGGAAGCCCGGTCACGGTGCGCGAGATCCTGCCCAGTCCCTTCGACTTCGGCCGTCAATGCCTGTTCGGCATCCCGGATGACATTCCTGATCCGCGCGAGGATGACCTGGGTCACGCCGACGCGATCTGCGCGGTGGTGCGGGACCTCGCGCATGCCGCGGATGGCGGGCTCTTCGTGCTGTTCACGAGCCATGCGGCGCTGCGGCGCTGTGCCGCCGAACTCCGCAGCACCATGGGGCAGCGCTGGCCGCTGCTGGTGCAGGGGGAAGGCACGCGGGATGCGCTGCTGCGCCGATTCCGGGAAGCGGGCAACGCGGTGCTGCTTGGCACAGACAGTTTCTGGGAAGGGGTGGATGTTCCGGGACGGGCGCTGCGCGGACTGGTGCTCACCAAGCTGCCGTTCAAGGTGCCGTCCGAGCCGATCACGGCTGCCCGGCTCGAGCGGCTGGAGGAGCAGGGCCAGAACGGGTTTGCCCATTATCTTCTGCCCCATGCGGCGCTCAAACTGAAGCAGGGATTCGGGCGCCTGATCAGAACCGCGACGGATGTCGGCGTCGTGCTGCTGCTCGACCCGCGGGTGCTCCGCAAATCGTACGGCCGGCTGGTGCTGGAAGGGCTGCCGCCGGCAGAACAGGTGACCGGGACCTGGGCCAGGGTGCGGACCCGGTGTGAGGATTTCTTCGCGCGCCACGGAATCGGCGCAGAGGTCTGAAACGATGGGCGATTGGCGTCCCACCAAGATCATCGGCGTCGGCCGCAACTATGTGGCCCACGCCAAAGAGCTCGGCAATGAAGTGCCCACCGAGCCGCTGCTCTTTCTCAAGCCGGCCAGCGCCATCATCGGCCACGGCCAGCCCATCGTGCTGCCACCGCAGTCGGAGAAGGTGGAATACGAGTCGGAAATCGGTGTCGTCATCCCGCGCCGGCTGCGCCACATCTCGGCCCAGGAAGCCGCGGAGTTGCCCTATGGATTCACCTGCGTGAACGACGTGACCGCGCGGGACCTGCAGAAGAAGGACAGCCAGTGGGCGCGGGCCAAGGGGTTCGACACCTTCTGCCCGGCGGGCCCGCGAGTCGCCGAGGGTCTCGACTGGCGCAAGCTTGAAGTGATCGGGCGACTCAACGGCGAGGAGCGCCAGCGGGGCAGCACGGACCTCATGGTGTTTCCGATTCCGACCCTGGTGGCCTACATCTCGAGCATCATGACGCTGGAACCGGGTGACCTGATCGCGACCGGGACTCCGGCCGGCGTCGGGCCCCTGAAGGCCGGCGACACCGTCGAAGTCGAAATCCCCGGCGTAGGCATCCTTTCGAATACGGTACGACTGCCATGATCCGCTTCAGTGCCCGCATCGACCGGCTGCCGGGATATCCGCTGGCCCAGATTCCCGCCATCAAGCGGCGCCTGCTCGCGGCCGGCGTCGACGTGATCGACCTCGGCGCTGGCGACGCGGACTATCCGCCTCCGGCAGAGGTCACCGAAGCGCTGCAGCGCGCCGTCGAAGTGCCGGCGCTCAACAAGTACGGTTTTCAGCAGGGGCTGCCCGCCTTCCGTCAGGCCACCGTGAACTGGATGCAGCGCCGGTTCGGCATCACCTTCGATCCGGTCGCCGAGGTGCTGCCGCTGATCGGATCCAAGGAGGGGCTGTCCCACCTGCCGCTCGCACTGCTCGATCCGGGCGATGTGGCCATCGTGCCGGAACCGGGCTACCAGGCGTACATCGGCGGGACGCTGCTGGCCGGCGGCGAGCCGCACATCTACCCGCTGACACCGAGAACCAACTTCCTGCTCGAGCTGGACGAAGTGCCGCCCGAGACGCTGGCCCGGACGAAGCTCCTCTTCCTCAATTACCCGAACAATCCCACGGCGGCCATTGCGCCGCGGGAGTACCTCGAGCGCACCGTGGCGCTGTGCCGGAAGCACGACATCGTGCTGGCCTACGACAACCCCTACTGCGATCTGACCTTCGACGGCTACCGGGCGCCCAGCATCTTCGAGATCGAGGGCGCCCGCGACGTTGCCGTCGAGTTCTTTTCCGTGTCCAAGAGCTTTTCCATGACCGGGTGGCGGCTCGGCTGGGCGGCAGGGGCGGCGCGGTTCATTACCGCGCTCACCCGGGTCAAGTCCTACGTCGATACCGGGCCGTTCCTGGCCATCCAGCAGGCCGCCATCACGGCGCTCGACAACGCCGAGCGGCTCATCCCGCCGGTGGTCGAGGAGCTGACGAGGCGGCGGGATGCGGCCGTGGCGGCGCTGCGCGAAGAGGGCTTCGCGCTCGAAACTCCGAAGGGGGCCATGTATCTGTGGATCGCCCTTCCCGAGGGACTCGCGTCGGCCGATTTCACCCGGCATGCGCTGGAGCAGCACGGCGTAGTCCTGCTGCCGGGCAGCGGTTTCGGACCCGGTGGAGAAGGGTTCTTCCGGATTGCCCTCACGGTGCCTCCCTCGCGCCTGGTCGAAGCCGTACGCCGGCTGGGCGTCGCTCTGGGCGAGTTGCGGGGCCGGGTCGGCGCCGAGGCGCGATAGGAAGGAGCGCAGGTGGGGCCGCTCGGGAGCAGGACGCGGAGCAGTACCTGGCGCTGGCAGTTCTGGCTGGCCGGCGCGGCAGTGCACTTCGCGGTGCTCATGACGTGGCGGCTGCACATGGGTGGGGGCTTGGTAATTCCGGGGCCGGCCACTCAGGCCAATCTTGTGCTGCTCGAGCCATTCCCGAGACCACAACTGCGCCCGGCGCCAATTGCGCCCCGGCGTCCTCCCGTTCTTCCACTTTCGAACGTCACCAACGCAGTGCCCGAGTCGGCGGCCGCCCCGGAGCCAACCGCTCCGATTCCGGCGGTGGACACGAGCGAGGCCGCCCCTGCCGCGGTGGCCGCCATCCATCGCGATTTCGGCGATTCCCGCCTCTGGGTGCGGCCCCTCTCGCCCGAGCAGCTCGCGGCGGTCCATCGCCTGACGCGGACTACCGCCCAGCTGGCCGACAGCGTATCCCGGGCAATAGTCCAAGCCTACCTGGATTCGATGGCCGTCGAAGCGGAGAAAGCGCCCCGGCCGCCAAGCTGGACGGGGACGATTGCCGGGGCGCGATTCGGCCTGGACAGCCGCTATGTGTACGTGGCCGGCCTCAAGATTCCTACCATCCTGCTCGGGCTGCTGCCCATTTCCGGCGGGAGCAACCAGTCCAAGGCCTTCGACCGGAGCGACCAGATGTTCGATGACCTCCGGCGCGCCGCCGCTCGCTCGGCCACGCTGGACGACTTCAAGGCCGCCGTGCGGGAGCTCCGGGCCCAATCCGAGGAGGAACACCGCCTGGACCAGGCGGTGCACGAGGGGCGCCCCGAAGAGGCGCCGGGGATCGGGCCGCAGCCGTAGCCACCACCGGTTACCGGCCCGATTCTGGCGGGCAGGCGCTTGCACCGGCTCCACACCGCGTACAGCTTGAAGAATCCTGCTCCACAACCCCGAGGCGCCGCTATGCCGTTCCATCGGTTCCCCAGGCTCCCTCTGTTGCCCGGACGCCCCAACCTGCGGCGCTTGGCCGTCGCGGTGGCCGGCGTCCTGGCACTGACCAACTGCATGGAACCGACGGGTGAGCGAGGGGTGCCGCGGCCCGGCGGTGTGACGATCGCTTCACGCCTGCCGCAGGCCAGCCAGTACCAGTCGGCGGTGCTGGCCGTGGAAAAGATCCGGGTCACGCTCACGACGTTTCCGGACAGCCTGCAACGCGTCGATACGGTGGCGGTCCGGACTTACCCCTTCGACGTGAACCAGAGCACCATCACGCTGTCGGTCCCGCTCTTCCTGTCCCAGCCCTCCGAGACGCTTTATGTGCATCTCGACTACCTCACCTCGACGGGCATCACCCTGTTTACCGCCCTGACCCAGACGGTGGTCACGGCGGGTGGCGGGTCTGACACGCAGAACGATTACGGTGTCAACTACGTCGGTCCCGGGGCCAATGCAGCCTTCATGACGATTGCGCCGCGGGATACCACGATCCTGGGCGGCACCACCCTGCATTTCGTTCCCACGGCGTACGATTCGTCACAGGCCGAGTTGCCTGAGGTCTACGTGAGCTGGTCGACCAGCGACACCTCGGTGCACATCAACGCGCTGGGTCAGCTCACCGCACCGAACAATCGCACGGTCACCGTCACTGTTTTTGCCAATACCCCGAACGGACGGTTCGACCGGACCACCGTGACCATCGTGCCGGCGGGCTCCGCAGCCATCAACGGCCGGGTAATCGATGCGGCCACCGGGGCCGCAGTGGCAAATGCCACGTTGTCGTTCAAGGATGCCGCCGGGAATCCGGTGACAACCGCCACGACGGCGGCGGATGGCAGCTTCACGACGGTGCCCCTGGCGGGCGGTATCTACACCGCCGATGTGGCCGCAACCGGTTACCTCGGCACCACAGTTTTCGATGCGACCCCCCAGAGTGGCGGCACCACCCTCCCGACGATTCCGATGGTCGTAACCAGTGGAAAGGGCGGGGGCGTCTTCGGTGCCATCAGGGACGCGCGCACCAACGCTGGGCTCGGGGGTGCCACGGTGGAGGTTCGGGCCGGGGTCGACAACACCACGGGCTCCATCGTGCAGTCCACCACCACCGATACTGCAGGGGCGTTTGCTCTCGATCCGCCGCCCGGGACCTACACGCTGGTGGCACACCTGGCTGGCTATTCGGACGGCCGCACAGCGTTTGGCAACGTGGGAGGAATCGGCAGTCTCGATCTGTCGCTTTCTCCGGTCGGCGCGAGCGAAACCCGCATCGTGCTGCAATGGCCGGCCACGCCGCTCGATCTGGACGCCCATCTGACCGGACCGTTCCCAGACAGCACGAGCAAGCGATTCCATGTCTACTTCGCCAACCCGGGCAACCTGGCTGACGACCCGTTCGCTGCCCTCGATATCGACAACACGATTGGCGACGGCCCTGAAACGATCACCCTTTCCAGGCAGGCGACGGGCATTTACCGGTTCTCGGTTCACGACTACGATTTCCGGGACAGCATTCCGAGTTCTTCGCTGGCCTCTTCCGGCGCCCGGGTTGATCTCTATATCAACGGTTCGCTGAGCCAGCAGTTCTTCGTCCCGAACCAGCCGGGTACACTGTGGACGGTGTTCGAACTGAACGGTTCGGTGGTCACCCCCAAGAACACGATGAGCTACGAGTCCAACTCGGACGCCGTCACCGCGCCGGGAGTGAATGCCGGGTGGATCGCTGACCAGGCCAGCCTCTGGCGGGATATCCGGAAGCACCCGAAACGCTGAGGCCCCTCATGGGCAAACGAAACGCCGGAGCGATCACTCGATCGCTCCGGCGTTTTTCATTGGTCGCGGTACCGCGGTTTCAGGGGGGCGAAATCGTCCCGTTGAGGTCGATCCGGGCCGCCGTCGGCCCGAAATCGACCTTGCTCAGCCGCTCGAGCACTTTCGTCGCCCGCTGCAGAGAGTCGGGAGACGGTCCCTTGCCGAAGCGTTGCATGAGCGGGGGCGCCGTGGCGCTGAGCATGGTGCCATCGGCGGCGAACTCGACCGCCAGCGCCGTGGTCAGCCCCGCCGGTCCCTCCACATTGAAGCCCCGGAACGTCGCGAAGTTGCCGAGCGAGTAGGCAATGAGCTTTCCGTTGTAGAACTCCATGGCTCGCAGCACGTGCGGGCCGTGGCCCACCACGAGATCGGCGCCGGCGTCCACGACGGCGTGGCTCCACTGCCGAAGATCGCCGCGCGGCTCCTTGGCCAGCGAGTCGGGACCCGGCTTCACATGCTGCGCCTTGTCTCCCTCCGCGCCACCGTGAAACGTCACCACCAGCACGTCCACCATCCGGCGGATCGAATCCACCACGGCCTGGCTCCGGGGAATGTCGAGCAGGTCGTAGGCGAAGGGATAGGTGGTAAACCCGATCATCCCGACCACGGTCAACGAATCGCCACGCACGATCGAATCGATGACGATCGAGCCGAGCGGGCCGTAAGTCTTGAGACCGACGCTCCGCAGGATCGAGTCGGAGGCGGCGCGCGCCGCCGCGCCCATGTCATTGGAGTGATTGTTGGCCAGGTTGAGGTGCGTGAATCCCGCCTCGACCAGCCTCGGCGCCATCCAGGTGGGCGTCGCGAAGGCGAAGCACATCCGCTTCGGCTTCGGTTTGCCGTGCGCTGTCTTGGGTTTCGGCTTTGGCTTGGGGGCCGGCGGTTTGGGTGCGGGGGGGGGCGCCGTGTCCGGCGGAGCAAACTGGTTGCTCACCGTGTCGATGCGGAACCCCTTGCCGCATTTCTCCGAGACGCCGGTATCGGCCAGCACGCCCTCGAAGTTGCCGATCACCAGATCGCCCTTGAGGAGCGAATCCACGCCTGAGAAGAACGCGCGTCCGCTGTCGGCCGGGAGGCCGTGGGTGAGGGTACGGGTGCCGAGGTTGACGTCTCCCACGAAGGTGAGACGGATGCCGGTCCGGGGAGGCTTGGAGGCAGACGGGCAGACGGGTAGACGGGCAGACGGGCAACTGGTCGAGTCCGCGACGACTGAACTGTCCTGTGCTGAGGCGATGCTGGGCATCAGCGCAACGAGCAGGAGCGGCCCCGCCCGGCGCATCAGACGGCGCGGGCGAGGTCGATCCACTTGAGGCTGTTTTCGCGGCCCACCACGGCAAGGAGCTCGTTGACCGGCTCCGACACTGTGCTGCCGGTGAGCGCCACGCGCACCGGCTGCATGATGTCTCCCAGTTTCTTCCCCTCACGCTCGGCGAGCTGCTTGAGGCGCGACTCCAGCTCGATTGCGGTCCACTTCGGGCCGGTCACACCGGAGAGTTCCGCGTGCACCAGGCCGAGGTTGGCGGAGAACGCCGGACCGAGCTTGTCGATCAGGCCCTTGGCTTTGGGATCGAGGACGACGCCCTCGCCCTTGAGCTTCGGCCCCTGGAGCCGCATGGCCACTTGCGCCGCGATATCGGTGAGCGTGCGGGAGCGGGTCTTCACCGCGTCCACCAGCGCCGTGAGATCGTGGCTGCTCGGCGGAAGGCCGCGTTCGATGAGGAGGCGCTGCACCTCGGGCACGAGTTCGGCCGCCGGCCGAGCGGAGAGGTACTGGCCGTTCATCCACTCGAGCTTGGCAGTATCGAACACCGCCGGCTTCTTCTGGATGCCGTCGAGGCTGAACAGGTCGATCATCTCGGCCTCGGGCATGATTTCCCGGTCACCGCCCGGGGACCAGCCGAGGAGCGCCAGGAAATTCCGCATGGCCAGCGGGAGGATGCCCTGGTGCTGGTAGTCTCCCACCGCCGTGGCCCCGTGACGCTTGGACAGCTTCTTCCCGTCGGCGCCGAGGATCATCGGCACGTGAGCGAAGATCGGCACCGGGTGGCCCAGCGCGCGGTACAGCGCGATCTGCTTCGGGGTATTGGAGATGTGGTCGTCCCCGCGGATCACGTGGGTCACCTTCATCTCGATATCGTCGGACACCACCGCGAGGTTGTAGATCGGCGAGCCGTCGCTCCGGAGGATGATGAAATCGTCCAGGTCGTGGCCCTGGAAGCTGATCCGCTCGTGGACCGCGTCATCCCAGGCCAGCTCCTCCTGCGGCATGCGGATCCGGATGCTGAACGGATCGCTCTTCTTGAGACGCGCCTTGATCTCGCCATCGCTCAGCCGGCCGCAGCGGCCGTCATAGCGGAACGCGTCACTCCCGGAGGCATTCTGCTTGCGCTGCAACTCGAGGTCTTCCTTGGTGCAGAAGCAGCGATACGCCTTGCCTTCCGCCAGCAGGCGCTCCGCATCGGCCTTGTGACGGGCGCCGTAGCCGCCCTGGAAGAACGGACCCTCGTCCCAGCCGATGCCCAGCCACTCCAGCCCCTCCAGGATGACCTTGGTATGGGAGTCGGTGCTCCGCTCCTTGTCCGTGTCCTCGATGCGCAGGATGAAGGTGCCGTTCGTCTTCCTGGCATAGAGCCAGTTGAACAGCGCCGTACGCGCCCCGCCGACGTGGAGATAGCCGGTGGGCGAAGGAGCAAATCGGACGCGGGGGCGGGGCAGGGCGGTCATGAGCTCCGAATGGCCTGACTGGACTCAGCGAAAATGTGAACGGGGAACAGGGAACGGGGAACGGGAGGTGCACCGGAGCCACCGTTTCCCGTTCCCCGTTCACCGTTCCCCGAAGTACGGAGTCGGAGGGATTCGAACCCTCGATAGGGCTTTTGACCCTATAACGGTTTAGCAAACCGCCGCCTTCAGCCACTCGGCCACGACTCCAGCGCGGGGGAAATTGGCCGGGGTGCCACATCCGGGCAAGGCCCCGATTCCCGCCACCCTCGCTCTCCGGTTCCGGGGTTGGTATACTCTCGAAACCACCTGCCCGAGGCCGCCATGTCCCGTCGATTCCATTCCATAACTGCCGTCATCGGCCGCTGCATCGCCGCGGTGACCACACTTGGGCTGCTGGCCTGCGGTCCGGACATTGTCACCGATCACGACAAGACCATTCCGATGCCGGTCGGCTCCACCTACGCCTGGGGCGGGGTGAGTCAGAAGCGGCTGCCGGGTGAAATCGACCTGCCCTCCGAGAACAGCATCGTGGCCGGCCGAGTGCAGCGGGCCATCGATGCCCAGATGAAGGCGAAGGGGTGGCGGCTGGTGGATTCGGCCGGCGCCAACTTCCTGATCCACTATCACGTGGGCATCAAGTCGGAGGCGCAGACGGTTACCGAAACCGCCCAGTCCCCCGTCGGCATGAATTGCGGCCTCTACAACTGCTATGGCGGCAACTATTCCTGGGGATACTGGGGCCCGCCCGAGGCGACCACCACGCGCGAAGTCATCTACCGCGAAGGCGCGCTGATGATCGACCTCGAGGAGGCGAAGAGCCGGAAGCTGGCCTGGCGCGGCGTGTGGAAGGACGAGGCGACGGGGCAGCAGCCGACCGAGGAGCGGGTCAACAAGGTCGTCGAGCAGACGATGAAGGGGTTGCCCAGCGTCCACTAGCGCGAGGGCCAGGGCAGAAAATGGAACCGCCGGCCGCAAAGTCCGCGGCCGGCGGCTCATTTCGATGGGTCAGGACTACTCGACCAGCGGAATGTGGCTGGCGAGATCGTACTTGATGACGGCCCGGATCTTCGATTCGATCTGCAGGTAGCGGGCAACCTTGGCCGCCGGGAGCGCCTTGCCCAGCTTGGGCACGTAGGACTGCCGCAGCGCTACCTCCGCCTGCTCGATGGCGAGTGATTCATCCAGCAGCCGCTTGGCGGTCGAATCCGCCACCGGTCCCGCCTGCAGGGCCTTGGCATAGTCCGCGATCACCTTCACGGTCCGCTGATTGATTCCGGCCAGGTCCTTCTGGTACTCGTCGTAGATCGGCCAGAACGCCTTGGCCTCCGCGTCGGTCAGCGTCATGTTGGACGCCACCACCAGCTTCTTGTCCGCCTTCACCTTGTCCCGCAGGATCTGCATGTTCGCCTCGTCCGCGGCGCCCGGAGCCTGGGCGCGGAGCGGAACGGCGGCCAGCAGGCCGATGATGACCAGCGAACTCAGGTGCTTGAACCGCATCGTCCACACTCCTCTGGGTGACAGGGGCCCGGAACCGGCGATTCCGAGCCGGGGAGAGGCAAGATAGCCCGGCGCCCGCATCCCGCGAATCCGGATTCAGGTGAATTTGAGTCCGAGGGGTTTCGAAGCCAGCCGCTTCGGTGCGGCCTGACGCCACGCCTCGAAGATCAGGTCGAGCAGGCGATCGGGGTTGACTCGCGCCAGATCCACACCGACCCAGCGGCCTCCCCAGACATCCTTGTACGTCTCGGGATCGGAGGCGATCAGGGCACCGAGGCGCTCGGCGCTGGTCCGCAAATGCACACTGCCGCTATCCTCGGGGAGGGAGAGGAACTTCTTCCCCTTCACCCGGAAGGTGGGGCGCCCGAGCTGCATCGCCTCCTGGGCTTCGGGCAGGGCCAGTGCGAGGGCGCGGATGCGTTCCTGGTCGATCGGCTTTCGACGGGGCATCGGGGCGTGTTCTCCTGGCGGTCCTAGTGAACGGCACCCAGTGGGCGCCGGCTCGGGCACTCGACTCTGAGCAGTTGCGACCGCGCCAGACCGTAGCTGCCGGCGGGCTCCGGCCGGTAGTCGCCCACCGCCGTCACGCCAGCCGGCCCGGGAATACCGGTCGATCGCACCAGCTCGAGGTGCACCCCGGCGCGAGGATCACGGATGTACACGGCGCAGCCCATATCGCCCGGCGCGGGAGCCCGCGCGGAGTCGAGGGCAAACTGTGCGGGCGCTCCCGGGACCGGCGCCGGCGTCTGATTCCAGGCTTGGGTGGCGCCACAACCTTGCGCTCCGGCCAGCAGAACCGCCAGTAGCACTCCCAGGCACGGGCCAGTCGCTCTGGTCATCGCGCCAGCGCCTTCCGGAGCAGGCCGTCGAGGGTACGCAGGCCTTCGTCGACATCTTCGCCCAGGTGGACCCGCAGCGCCCGCCGTCCCCGCGAGGCCAGGGCCCCGAAATCCCCGCGCGCCTGGGCGGCCTTCACCACGCCGAACGTGTACTTGTGGGAGGGGATGGCAAGATCCTGCGCCCCGTCGGTGCAGGTGAGTTGCAGGAACACGCCGCTGTCGGGTCCCCCCTTGTACGCCTGGCCGGTCGAATGCTGAAACCGGGGGCCGAAGCCGATGCTGGTCGCGACCCGGGCCGACGCGAATACCAGGTCCCGGAGTTCCCCGATGCGCTGCTCGACCCTCGGCACCATTGGGAGATAGGCAAGCAGGGCGAAGTAATCTCCCGGCTTGATGCGGCCCAGGTGTACCTGCAGCAGAGAAGCGATCGACCGGCCGCCCGCCCGCTGCACCAGCGCCGCCCCGTTGGCCGCGTCGGCATAAAGCTTCAATCCGAACCCCTCGCCGATCGGCTCCTCCACCGGCAGCACGCCGGTCGCCTCATACTCGGCGCACAGCGCACGGGTCAGCGCCTTGGCATCCTCGACATCCGGCTGGTCGAAGGGATTCACGCCGAGGATCGAGCCCGCCACCGCCGTGGCCATTTCCCAGCGATAGAATTCGGCGCCGAGCTGCCGGGCGTCGGGTACGTCGATTCGAACTACAGGGTGGCCCGCGGACTCCAGGCTCCCAATCCAGCGATCCAGCGCCGGATCGGCGGCACCCGCGATACGGGTGCAGACGAAGAGCCGATCCTGGCCATAGGCATCCGGCTCGGCCAGCGGTTCGCCGGAGACGGGGATGATGCCGACCCCGCCCTTGCCGGTGGATTCGGCAATGAGCTGCTCGAGCCAGGCGCTCAGGCTCGCAATCGGCGCCGAGGCAGCAAGCGTCAGCTTGTCGCGTCCGGCCCGCGCAGCCATGCCGAGGATGGTGCCGAGCAGAATGCCGGGATTGGCGGCCGCCGGGACTTCCGGTCCGCAGGCGCTCGCAATCGAGGTTGCGCGGGCCAGAAAGTCCCTGAGGTCGATACCGATCAGCGCGGCGGGCACGAGGCCGAAGGGAGAGAGCGCGGAGAACCGGCCGCCGATCTGCTTCTCACCCAGGAACACCGCGCGGTATCCCTCGGCGCGTGCGTGGCGTTCCACCGGGGATCCGGGATCGGTGATCGCGATGAAGTGGCTGCCGGCCTGGTCCCCCGCGATCTGCTTGAGCCGGGCCAGGAAATAGTCGCGCAGCACATTGGGCTCCAGCGTGGAGCCCGATTTACTGGCCAGTACGAAGAGCGTTCGCGAGAGGTCCAGCGAGGCTTCGAGCGCGCGGATCTGCGCCGGATCGGTGGAGTCGAGGACGTGGAGGCGCAGGCCGGGGGCCCTGCCGCCGAACGTCTCCGAGAGCACCCAGGGCGCCAGGGAAGAGCCACCCATGCCGAGCACCGCCACATCGGTCATGCCCTGGGCAATGAGCGTCGTGGCGAGCTCCCGGTAGCGGTCCGATTCGCCGGCGAAGCGGCTGGCACTCTCCAGCCAGCCCAGCCACCCCGCTTCGTCGCGGCCGGTCCACAGCGACGCATCCTTCCGCCAGAGGCGCCGGCTGGCGTCCGCGGCATCCCAGGCGCTCAACTGGTGCGCGACGCTGTCGGCCAGCGCCGCGGGAAGGGAATAGCTCGTATCGGTCACGTGGGCTCCTCGGCCGGAAGGAAACTATCGCAGACCGGGACGCCGGGCTATCACGGCGATCCCGGTCGGTGGCATTGACCTTGCCACCACCCCTCCGCGCGCGAATATTCCGCCCGGGCAGGGGCCCGAATCCCTTTTCGAGGAATCCTTCATCGTATGAATGCCGCCGAAATCCGCACGCTCCTGGGCGACCAGGGGAAGAGCCTGCTCGACTTCAGCGCCCCGAAGATCGCCCGGGACCGCCTGGTGCTTCCGGGGCCCGATTTCGTGGACCGGGTGTTTGCGTCCACCGACCGCAGCAACCGGGTCATGGGCAGCCTGCAGCGGATCTACGGGTCAGGTCGCCTCGCCGGTACCGGGTACGTGAGTATCCTGCCCGTGGACCAGGGCATCGAGCACTCCGCCGGCGCCAGTTTCGCGAAGAACCCCGACTACTTCGATCCCGACAACATCGTCCGGCTGGCGCTCGAAGGTGGCTGCAACGCCGTCGCGAGCACCTACGGGGTGCTCGGCGCGGTGGCCAGGCGTTATGCTCATCGGATCCCCTTCCTCGTCAAGATCAATCACAACGAACTGCTGACGTTTCCCAACAAGGCCGACCAGATCATGTTCGGCACGATCAAGGAAGCCGCGGACATGGGAGCCGTGGCCGTCGGGGCCACGATCTATTTCGGCTCGGAGCAGTCGGGCAGGCAGATCGTCGAGGTGAGCCAGGCCTTCGCACTGGCCCACGAGCTCGGGATGGCCACCGTGCTGTGGTGCTACCTCCGGAATTCCGCCTTCAAGAAGGACAAGGACTACCACCTCTCCGCCGATCTCACCGGTCAGGCCAATCACCTCGGCGTGACCATCCAGGCCGACATCATCAAGCAGAAGCTCCCGGAGAACAACGGCGGGTACAAGGCGCTCAACATGGGCGAGTCGTCCTACGGCAAGATCGACGACCGCGTCTACACGGAGCTCACCAGCGATCACCCGATCGACCTCTGCCGCTACCAGGTAGCCAGTTGCTACATGGGCAGGGCGGGCCTGATCAACAGCGGTGGCGCCTCCGGGAAGGACGACATGCGCGAAGCGGTGATGACGGCGGTCATCAACAAGCGCGCCGGCGGCACCGGGCTGATCTCGGGGCGCAAGGCATTCCAGCGTCCGATGAAGGACGGCATCGCGCTGCTGAACGCGATCCAGGATGTGTACCTGGCGAAGGACGTAACGATCGCCTGAGCGGGGCAGCGGGGCAGCGGGGCAGAATCTGTCTCTCCCCCGGTACCTCATCCCGAGGGAGCGCAGCGACCGAAGGACCTAGCTGGCCTGGATCGAAGCTCGTCGCGCACAGTTATCCGACCGTCTGTTGGTCCGTCCGCCTGCCCGCCGCAAACGAAAAGCGCCGCCCAATCGGGCGGCGCTTCCGTTTGCATTGGCGCGGGAGAGATTCGATCCGGAGCCGCCCTCCGGGCGGCGGAGGACACCGAGGCCGCGGAGCGGCCGCAGGTGCACTCTCGAACGGGGAGCGTCGTTGGCTTCCGTCCTTGAGCGGTCACGACGACGGCGCGGGAGAGATTCGAACTCTCGAAACCCTTGCGGGTTTGGCGGTTTTCAAGACCGCTGCATTCAACCACTCTGCCACCGCGCCTTGCGCTACAACTTATCCAGCCCTAACGACTTACAAAAGTCTGCCGCTCAGCTTACCAGCCGAATCGACGGCGTGGGAAGGTTTTTGGGAAGGTTTTCGCGGTCCCGCTCGAGAAACACGTCGAGATCGCTGTCGACCAGGTGCGTGTAGCGCTCCAGAATCTTCCCTGTCGAGTGCCCCATGATCTTCTGCACGGCCGCGTTGTTGTAGCCCTCCCGGAGCCAGATCGTCGCCCGGCGGTGCCGAAGATCATGCTGCCGGAAGTCCGACGGAAGTCCCGCCCGTTCGGCCGCGGACTGGAAGGACGGCCGGAGGGTGTGGATCCGTTCACCCGCCGTGTGGCGGGCCCGGGTGATCTCGTGGTGGAAGACCCACGGCGAACGCTGGCCCCCGTACTCGGCGCCCTGGTAGCGGAACATGTGCGCCCGGATCGCCTCGGGCAGGGGGCCGGTCATCGGCACCTTCCGGCTCTTCCGGCCCTTCGTGTAGTGGCCGTCCCGGCCGCTCACGATATGAATCCGCCGGCCCTCGAGGTCGAGGTCCTCCCACCGCAACCACAACGCTTCCGATTCGCACCGGATCCCGGCTTCGGCCAGGATCAGGG
>DATEHG010000207.1:0-2900 GCA_035279705.1 Gemmatimonadales bacterium | reverse complement strand
GGACCTACGCTGAGCTCGGACTCTGGCGACGAGTGGGCGGAGCGCGTACCCTCATGGGAATCTGACCGGCCCGGTGGGGTTGAACCTGTGACCGTAGTTGTGACCGAAGCGCTGCGGTTGGTGGCGGATTCGTGCGGGTTGGAGCGGCTGACTTGAGAGGTAGGGGAGTCTACTCCCTCGGAGCCCTCCCGACTTAAAATCCCAAGAGGGGCAACCCTCATGTGGGTTCGATCCCCACCCCGAGCACTTGATCTGCAACGACTTACGACGTTTTCACGCATGCCGCCGCAGTCCTTTCTTCCTCGCTGGTACCACCGGCGGTACCACAGCCCCCGCATCCTGAGCCGTCGCCGCCTTCTCCCACCGGTCCCGATCGTCGCTGTTCGGGAGGAACCGCCCGTAGATCCGGAGCGCCATCATCGGATCCTTGTGTCCCAGCTGGCGGGCGATCATCTCGACCGGCATCCCGGCCCGGGCCATCCGGACGGCCCAGTGGTGGCGGGCATCGTGCAGCCGCGTGGTCGACAGCTGGAGGGCCTTGGCGAGCGCTGCGTGGCGCTTGCTGGCGAGATCCCCGTCCCGGCCTTCGACCAGGTAGCCGTCCGGTGTCAGTGTCGCGAGGCGGGCCTCCACGATCGGCCACGCCCACTCGGCGATCCGAGCCGTGCGATCGCGATGGTCCCGGCCCTGGGTGCGGCCCTTGGTGCCCGGCAGCCGCACCTCGCGCCGATCGCGCACCAGGTGCCGGGCCTGCACGGCGAGGGCGGCGCTGCGCTCGGCCCCGGCGCCGTAGCACAGGGCATAGAGCACTTGGTCATCGCCCGGCGCCGCGGCAATCAGCCGCTGCACATCCGGAAGCTCGAGGAATTCGCACCGCGGCGCCGGCACGGTGGGCCGCGCGACCCCGTCCAGCGGATCCGTGGCGAGCACCCGGAGCCCGCGCAGGTAGCTCACGAATGACATCAGCGCCGCCAGGTGCCGGCTCTTCGTGGCCGGCTTGCCGGGGAGCTCGGCCAGCCAGCGATCGATGGCGTCCGGGCTCAGCTTCGAGCGCGGGAAAGGCTGCTCGTCCGGGATCAGCGTCCGGACCTGCTGCAGGTAGCGGGCGCGCGTCGCCTCGTGGACCTGGGCGGCCAGCGCCGCCTGCCAACGATCGAGGTAGGGGGCGAGGTCGAGGTCGTCCATCCGTGTGCGCAGTCCCTCGAGGTCGCGCCGGCGGTAGGCGTCGAAGAGCTCGGCCAGCTTGAGGCGCCGCGGCGGCAGCGCCACCGCCTCGAGGAGGTCCCACTCGCGGGCGCCCATCGGGCCCAGCTGCGCGACCATCAGCTCCATGGCCTTGGCCACGCCCTTGTCCCGCGTGCCCGTCGACGCCTTCCGCCAGCCCACGCGCGTCGGGATGTTGAGCTCCCAGGGCCCGTCCTTCGACCGCCCCCGCCGGTGCACCATCAGCTCGCCCTCCGCACACCCATGTAGGTCTCGAACCAGGCGCGGACCTGGTCCGGGTTGTAGCGAATCAGTTGCCGGGATCCTCGCGCCGGCGGCAGCAGCACCCGCGGACAGGAGGAGCGGCGCAGCCAGCTCTGCGAGACCCGGAGCGCGTCGGCCATTTCCTGCTGCGTCATCAGCTGCAGGGTCATTGCGGCTGACCGCTGCCCAGGAGGCGGCCGAAGAAGCTGCGCGTTTTTACTTCGGCGGTGGGCGCCTCGAAGGCGCTCGCCGAGACCTCGATGCCGCCGTGGCGAAAGAGTGCCATGATGCGACGGACCGCTTCCTCGCGCACGACGGTCGGCATCTCCTTCCAGTGGACACAGTGCAGTACCCGCAGCGCCTCGTAGTCTTCCCGCGGGGGGATGACATTTACGACCTTGAGGCACTGATCGATGGTGCAAATGTCGAGATAGCCGTCCGGTCGGAACATCCGAAGGATGGCTACGGTGACCGCCTGGCGGCTGAAGTCGTCGCTCATTCGGCTCCCGCCTGCGCCGCCAGCTCTCGCACGGCCGCGAACTCAGCCTCCCGCCGGCGCCTCGCCTCGGCCGCGTGGCGCTGATGGGCGACCTCCTCGCGCTGCATCTGCTTGCGGCAGCGCACCCACTGGCGGCCGGAGAGCTCCGGCAGTCCCTGGGCCCGCCGATCGGCATTCACGGTGCGGCGCAGTTCCTGGTCGGGCGCGCGAAACGACTGGCCGGGCTTCGGGATCCAGACGCGAATCTTCCGGTCCTCACGGCGACCTGGGCTCTTGTAGCCGGTGATCTTCATACGCTCACCTGCTCTGGGAGTGTGCGGCAGACGATCATCACCTCGCCGCCGAGCTCGCCCTCGATGCGGCATTGGACCGGCCTCGACCAGTCGGCCTTGAGCTCCTCCAGGAACTCGGGGGACACGGGCACGTAGGTCACGCCGGCCGAAGGCAGCGCTGATCGCAGCCGCGCCACTTCGGCCCGCAGTTGGTCCCGTTCCTCGAGCAGTTCCAGCACCGTCGGCGCCCGGCCGTCATTCATGGCTCACCTCGCGCGGTCTTCACCCAGGTGATGAGATCGGCCACCGTCGCGAACCGATCGGCGGTGTCGTCATCGATCTCGGCGTCGCAGGCCTGCTCGAGCTCCATCACGACATACAGCATGTCCAGCGAGTCGGCGCCGAGGTCCTGGCGCAGCCGGACCTCCGGATCCCGCACATTCTCGAAGAGGCCGAGCTCCTGGCGGAGGATCCGCCAGACGAGGGCCTCGGCCGTTTCCGCGGCGGCCTGAGTGGTCATTGCATCCACCCCGCGCTCTGGTCCGTGCCGTCGCCGCTCACGCCCACACCTTCTTCACGGTGCTCCAGGTGGACCCGAGCGCCTTGGCCACTTCGTTGAGCGAGGCCTCCGGATGCTCCTTGCGGTAGGTGGCTACGTTCTG
>DATEHG010000206.1:0-11463 GCA_035279705.1 Gemmatimonadales bacterium | reverse complement strand
GATCACCATGCTGATCCCCCCGCTCCTTCCTTCACTCCCGCTCAGACAGACCGCGGCTGACTCACTGGGCCGCACCGCCCGGAGCGCCCGGCCCACTCCCCGCCGGATCGTCTCGGCCCGGGCGGAGCGGGAGCGCCTGCTCAGCCGCCAGAAACTCTTCGCCGAGCTGCAGAAACACCCGGCGCCGCCGTCGCGGCGCTATTCGCAGATGTCGATCTCCCGGCCGCGCATCCGCTACGACTCGGCCCTCGCGGCCCGCTCCCCGCACGATCCGATCGTGGTGGGGTTTTACGTCAACTGGGACGACAACTCGCTGGTTTCGCTGCGCCAGCGGATCGACAGCCTGGACTGGGTGGTGGCGGAATGGGTGCTGCTGGGCCGCGGGGCGGACACGGTGCCGTTCACCTATCAGGTGGACCGCCGGGTGCTGGCGCTCGCGGCCCGGGGCGAACACCACCCGCAGGTCCTGGCGCTGATCACCAATTTCACCGGCGAGGATTTCGACCCGCGGGCGGTGGCCAACCTGGTGGACCACCCCCGCATCAGGAAGAAGGCCATCGCGGACCTGGTGGCCATGCTGGAGCAGTACAACCTCGCCGGCGTCACCATCGACTTCGAGCAGATCCCCCCGGCCATGCACCCGAGGATCCTCGCGTTCCTGCGGGAGCTGAAGTCGGCGCTGGCGCCGTCGGGGAGGCTGCTCACCCAGGCGCTGCCGGTGGACGATCCCACCTGGCCGCTGGCGGACTACGCCAGGATCAACGATCGCGTCTTCGCCATGCTCTACGACGAGCATGACGCGTCCGACGAACCGGGCCCCATCGCCAGTAACGCGTGGTTCGTGCGCTCCCTGGACCAGGTGCTGCGGGTCCTGCCGTCCGAAAAGGTCATCGCCACGGTCGGCCAGTACGGCTACCACTGGGTCGACACGACCGAAACCGCCGAGCAGCTCGATTTCCAGGAGATGATCCAGACGGCGCGGGATGCGGGCGTCCATCCCTCTCTCGACTCGATCACCGGCAATCCCACCTTTGCCTGGACCGACTCGGCGGGTGTCCGGCACATCGTGTGGTACCTGGACGCGGTCACCGCCTTCAACGAGGTGCGGCTCGCGCTCTCGCGCGGTGTCGCGGGAGTCGGCGTCTGGCGGCTGGGCAGCGAGGATCCCTCGATCTGGAGCGTGCTGGGGCGCGGCGGGCTGGCGCCACGGGCGGCACCGCTCGACACGATCCGCAACAGCTATGACGTGGAGTTCGTGGGCTCGGGAGAAATTCTCCGCATGGTGTCCGAGCCCACCTTCGGCCGGCGCAGCCTCGCGATCGACCCGGCCACGGGACTGGTGACGCACGAGCAGGTGCTGGACTATCCCTCGACCTACGTGATCCGCCGCTACGGCCGCCGGGACAAGGAGATCGCCCTCACCTTCGACGACGGTCCCGACCCGGTCTTTACCCCGATGATCCTCGACACCCTGCGATCCCGCGGGGTGCATGCCACGTTTTTCATCATCGGGCAGAACGCCGAGGTCCATCCCGAGCTGCTCAAGCGCACCTTCCGCGAAGGGCACGAGATCGGCAACCACACCTTTACCCATCCCAATCTCGCGCTGGTGGGGAAGAGCGTGACCCGGGTGGAACTCACCGCCACCGAGCGGCTCATCGAGGCGGTGCTCGACCGCCGCACCGCGCTGCTGCGCCCGCCGTACTTCGGGGATGCCGAGCCCACCACGGCCGACGAGCTGGTGCCGATCAGCATCGCGCAGGGACTGGGCTACATCACGGTCGGCCTGCACATCGACCCCGATGACTGGGCCGAGCCCGGGGTGGATTCCATCATCGACCGGACCCTGGACCAGCTCTATCGCGGCAACATCGTGCTGCTGCACGACAGCGGCGGCGACCGGCGGCAGACCGTCGCCGCGCTGGGACCGCTGATCGACTCGCTGCGGGCGCGGGGCTACACGCTGGTCACCGTGAGCGAGCTGGCCCACATCCGCCCCGAAGTGGCCATGGCGCCGCTGCCGCCCGGGTCGCGGCTCGGGCGGTTCGTGGAGCTCACCTCGTTTTCCCTCGTGGGCGGCGGAGAGCTTGCCCTGCGCGCCATCTTCCTGCTCGCGATGGTGCTCGGGGGCGCCCGACTGTTCTTCATTCTGTCCCTGGCCATGGTCCAGCGGTTCCGCTCGCACCATGCTCCGCCCACTGATTTCCACCCGACCGTCAGCGTCCTCGTCCCGGCCTACCGCGAAGAGCTGGTGATCATCCGGACCGTCGAATCGCTGCTGGCGCAGGGCTACGAGGGGATGGAGATCATCGTGGTGGACGACGGCTCGCCTGACCGGACGTACGAAGTGACCCGGCACGCCTTCGAGGGGCGGAACGATGTGCGGGTGTTCCGGAAGGAAAACGGCGGCAAGTCGAGCGCCCTCAACTTCGGCCTGGCGTACGTGCGCGGGGACATCGTGGTGGCGCTCGACGCCGATACGCTCTTCCCGCCGGGCACCATCGCGGCCCTGGTGGCGCCGCTGGTGGATCCCAAGGTCGGCGCGGTGGCGGGGAACGCCAAGGTCGGCAACCGCCTCAACCTCGTGACCCGGTGGCAGGCCATCGAGTACGTCACCAGCCAGAATCTCGACCGCCGCGCCTTTGCGCTGCTCAACTGCATCACCGTGGTGCCCGGCGCCATCGGGGCCTGGCGCCGCCAGCTGGTGCGCGAGGCGGGGGGCTTCAGCGACCAGACGCTGGCCGAGGACCAGGACCTGACGATGACGCTGCTCCGCCAGGGGTGGCACATCGCCTACGCCGACCGCGCGGTGGCGCTCACGGAGGCGCCGGATTCGCTGAAGGCGCTCGCCAAGCAGCGCTTCCGCTGGTGCTTCGGCACCCTGCAATGCGCCTGGAAGCACCGCGGCGTCCTGCTCCGCCCGCGCTACGGCACCATGGGCCTGGTCGCGATGCCCAACATCTGGATCTTCCAGCTGCTGCTGCCCTCGATTTCCCCGGCGGCGGATCTCCTCTTCCTCTGGTCGCTGGTCACCGTCTGGCTCAACAAGGTGCAGCACGGCACCGAGTACGCGATGCAGACGCTTGAACAGGTCCTTTTCTTCTATTCCGTCTTCCTGCTGGTCGACTGGCTCACCGCGGTGCTGGCGCTCTGGATGGAGGAAGGGGAGGAGCGGGCCCTGTCCTGGCTGGTGCTGCTGCAGCGCTTCGTCTACCGCCAGGTGATGTACTGGGTGGTGATCCGGTCGCTGGTGGCCGCGCTGCGGGGGCGCCTCATCGGCTGGGGGAAACTGGAGCGGAAGGCCACGGTTGCCATGGGGTCTACCAATTCCGACTAACTGACCCTACTTTCCTCGAGCGTCCAAACTCTAGGTGAGAATGGGTATCATCTTTCTGGCCGTCCTGCTCGGCGGATTCATCAGTCCCGCCCCCGCCCCTCAGCAGGAGCCCGCTGCTCCGGCCGGATCCGCAGTCCAGGAAGTGGCCCCCGCCGCCCGCCGTCTCTGGGCAACTGCCCAACTCGGTTCGCAGGAGTACCGGCTGGGTGTGAAGGACGGCCAGATCATCTCCGCCGAGGAGTTGTCCGAGGCCCGCCTCTTCTTTGCCGAGGCGCGCCGCACCGCCGGCCTCCTCCCGCTGCCGGTGAGTGGACTCGCCACTCAGCAGGTCAACGCCATTCTCCAGCTGGTCGATCGTCACGCCGCGCCCGACTCGGTTTCGGCGGCGGTCGTGCATCTGGGCGACCTGCTGACGACGCGGCTCTCGGTCGCGCTGGACGAGATCCCCGCGGTCACGCCCTCCCTGGCCCGCGGGGCGCAGGTGTATCAGATGAACTGCGCCGCCTGTCACGGCATCACCGGCCGCGGCGACGGCCCGTCGGCGATCGGCCTCGATCCGCCGCCGGCCAACCTGAGCGATGCCGCCGCGCTGGCGGATCGCTCGCCGCTCGATTTCTACCATCGCATCACCATCGGCGTCACCGGCACGGCCATGCCCGCCTTCGAGGGCCAGCTCTCGAGTGAGGACCGCTGGGCCGCGGCCGCGTACGCCACGGTGCTGCGTCTGCCCGCCCCTCGCGGCGATGTTCCCGCCGCGCTCCGCACCTTCGCCACCACCGCGCGGATGTCCGACGGCCAGATCCTGGCCGAGCTGCCCCCGGCGACTGGCCTGGCGGCGAGCAGCCTCGTGGCGGCGGTCCGCGCCTACCAGGTTCCCGAGCCCGGAGCGAGCGGCAACTCGGCGGTCTTTGGCAAGGTGAATGAGCAGCTCGACTCCGCGCTGACGCTCGCCCGCGGCAGCCAGTGGGCGGCGGCGAGCGGAACGGCCTTTGACGCGTACATGACCTTCGAAGGCGTGGAAACAGCGGTGCGGAGCCGCAACCCCGGGCTCGCCTCCGATCTCGAGGCCGGCTTTGCCACGTTTCGCACCCGCGCCGCCGGCGGAGCCACCACCGCCGAGCTGCAGATCCTGCGCAGCCGGCTGGCCTCGGATCTCGAGAACGCCGAGCGCACCATTGCGGACCGGATGTCCCCGGCAAACCTGTTCGTGCAGTCGTTCGTGATCCTGGTCCGTGAGGGGCTCGAGGCCATCCTGATCGTCGGTGCGCTGCTCGCCTTCCTGGTCAAGACCGGCGCGGGGCACCGGCGCCGGGACATTCATATCGGAGTGGGCGCGGCCGTCGGGGTGAGCCTGATGACGGCGCTGCTGCTCGAGACGCTGATCCAGGTCTCGCCGAGTCATCGCGAAGGGCTGGAAGGGGCCACGATGCTGGTGGCGACCGCCATGCTCTTCTACGTGAGCTACTGGCTGCTGTCCCGGATGGAAGTGGCCAAGTGGAACCGCTTCGTGAAGAGCAAGGTGCAGGACGCACTCTCCAGCGGTTCGGCGCTGGCGCTGGTGAGTGTCGCGTTCCTTGCCGTGTACCGCGAGGGCTTCGAAACCATCCTGTTCTACAAGGCGCTGTTCGTGGCGGGGGGCTCCGCCGGCTCGGCGCTTCCGGTGCTCGCCGGCATCGGCGCGGGCAGCGTGGTGCTGGCGCTCGCCTACCTGGCCATCAACAGGTTCGGGGTCAAACTTCCGCTCAAGCCGTTCTTCGGCGTGACCAGCGCCTTTCTCTATTACATGGCGTTCGTGTTCGCAGGGAAGGGCATCGCCGAGCTCCAGGAAGGCGGGCTCATGAGCACCACCATCGTGCCCTGGGGACCCCGGGTGCCGGCACTCGGCATCTATCCGACGGTGGAGTCGCTGGCGCTGCAGGGGCTGCTCCTGCTCCTGTTCGCCTTTGCGCTGCTCTGGACCTTCGTGATCGAGCCGCGCCGCCTCCGGGTCACGTCGGTAATGATTCCGGAGCCCGTGCCCGCCGCCACGACTCCCGTGGTGGACCCAGTGGCCGCGATCATTCCGGAGTCCGACCTGATGCGTTCGCTCGAGCGGATGGACGCCGATCTGGCCGAGATGCGGGCCGAGATCAGCCGGATCAAGCGGAGCCTGCAGGCGCCGAGGTAGTCGGGAGACGAGAGACGAGAGACTGGAGAGGGCAAGAGCGCGACGCCCCCGTCGGCTTCAGGCGCTTGTTAGGCGGAGGCTGGCGCTACTTGTGCGAGCCAGGTTGGGCGAGTGAGACGGGCCCAGTCCAGCCAGCTCTGGCGCATTGCCGAAAGGTTTTCTTCAATAGAGCGTTTCTGGACGAGCTCTGAATGTTCAGCCGGCATGTATCGAATGAACCTGTTCAATTCCGACGGGTGGCCGAATTCGTGCCAGATATCCTCAAGGATCGGCAACGGATCCGGACGCGGGTGATCTGTCAATTCGAGCAGATAGAGCGCAAGCCATCGGCCCCTGACTATTGCTTGGTCGGTCGGCGGTTCTCGCTCGGCAATCCGGCCTAGAAGCGCGCGAGCCGGTTCATCAGCGCGTACACCCGCCAAGTCCCAAATCAGCGAGTGTACAGGGTCCTCGTCTAGGCGCCGAACATCAGCCAGCTGACGAGCAGCCGTCATCGGTAGCCAGCCACTATCGACCGCCAGCGCGACCTCGCCCCACGGCAGATCTGTAGTGCTCAAGACGTATTCAACAGGCAATGCATGCATTGCTCCAGAACTCCTGATCGCGGGCGGTGCCATCCGCCTAACTTGCCATTGGTTCGCGCCTGTCCGCCTGTCCGCCCGCCCGTCTCCTACCTCCCCACCACCACAATCAGCTTCCCCACCGTCTTCCCGCCCTCCTGGGCTTCGTGCGCCAGCGCGATGTCTTCCAGGCGGAACCGCTGCGCAATGTGTGGCCGGTAGTGATCCGCTTCGAGGCAGGCGTTGATATCGCGCGCCGCGGCCAGGTGGGCTTCACGGGGCATGACGTACACCAGGACGAAATGCATGGTGAGCCCCTGGCCCATCACCGACGAGAAGGGAATCCTGGGCGCGCTGTCCGCGGCACCGCTGGCATAACTGGCGATCACTCCGTTGGGACGGAGGACAGCGCGATTGAGCTCGAGATTGGCTTCGAAGGCAACTTCGACGACTCGATCGATTCCACCGCCGCCGGCCGCGGCCTTGATGCGGCCCGCCAGGTCTGGCTCGCGGCGGTCGAGCACCGCGTCGGCGCCCGCGTGCAGAGCCAGGATCTGTTGCTCGGTACGGCTGACCGTTGTGATGACCCTGGCGCCCGCCCACTTGGCCAGCTGCACCGCGGCCAGCCCGACCGCCCCCGCTCCCCCTGCCACCAGTATCGTCTGGCCCTGAATGCCTCCATCCATGAACAGACAGCGGTGCGCCGTCATGGCCGGGATACCGAGGCAGGCCCCGACGTCGAAGCTGAACCCGTCGGGAAGACGCACCGCCTGCTCGTGCGGCACCACCACGAATTCGGCGGCCGTGCCGAACGGGCGGCCCCGCTGCGCCTCGTAGATCCAGACTCGCTCGCCGACCCGCTGTTGCGGCACGCCGGCACCCACCCGATCGATGATGCCGGCCCCATCCTGGTGCGGGATGATCAGCGGATACGGCATGGCCATGCTGCCGCTGAATCCGCTCCGCCCCTTGGTATCCGAGGGGTTGACCGCGGAGGCGTGTACCCGGACGCGGACTTCTCCCGCGCCCGGGTCGGGATCGGGTTGGGTGCCGGTGCGGAGCACCTGGTCCGCCGGTCCTTTCTGCTCATACCACGCAGCTCTCATGTCAGTCCACCTCCGGCCGTCCGAACAGCAGTTGGATGAATCCCTTGTCTTCGGGCCGCGCAATGATGTACACGTGATCGCCCGCGGTCAGCACGGTGGAGCCCCGCGGGGGCAGGAGCTGATTGCCCCGCACGATCAGCATGACCGAGGCGCCGTCCGGGAAGGAGAGGTCGGCGAGTGACACGCCGGCCACGGCAAGGGAGGCATCGACGTGATAGGACATCAACTCGCCGGACAATTCCTGCCGCGACTCGATCTGCAGCACCGCCTGCGGAGCGGGGGGCTCCTTCGATTCGAGCCCCAGTTTGCGGGTGATCCAGGGTACCGTGGCGCCGGGGACCAGGGCGTTGATCACCACGATGAAGAAGACCACGTTGAACAGCACGCCCGACTGGGGCGCCCCCTCCAGCACCGGTACCAGGGCCAGGATGATGGGTACCGCGCCCCGGAGCCCCACCCACCCGACATAGCCGATTTCCCTGACGGGATAACGGAAAGGCGCCAGGCAGAGCGCTACGACGACCGGCCGGGCGACGATTCCGAGAAATAGCGCGAGTCCCAGTCCGACCCACGCCACCTCGGGAAGCTGGCGCGGATACACGAGCAGACCGAGGACGAGGAACATCGTGATCTGTGCCAGCCAGGCCAGGGCGTCGTGCACCCGGAGCAGACTGCTGCGATAGGGCAGGGAACCGTTGCCGAGGATCACCGCGGCCACGTACACCGCGAGGAAGCCGCTGCCCAGGAGCAGCGTCGGTACGCCGAAGGCGAGCAGGGCGAGGGCGAGCGTAATGACCGGGTAGAGTCCGCTGGCAGGGAGGTGGAGCCGGCCCAGAAGACGGCGGCCGCCGTATCCGATGGCGATTCCTGATGCCGCACCAACCGCAAGCTGCAGGGCGACCTCTGCCAGCAGCTGCCACCCCAGGCCCCCGTTGTGGCCGGTGAGATTGGCGGTGAGCTCCACGGTGAGGATCACGGCCATCGGGTCGTTGAGTCCCGATTCGACCTCGAGCGTCGTTCCGATCCGCCGGGTCAGCTGAAGCCCGCTGCCCCTGAGCACCGCGAATACGGCGGCGGCGTCGGTGGACGAGACGATTGCTCCGAGCAGGAGCGCCGCCGGCCAGCCGAATCCAGCCCAGTGCGCCGCCGCGCCCACCAGTCCTGCCGTGGCGGCCACGCCCACAGTGGCGAGCACGATCGCCGGGCGGCCGGCGCTCCGGACGGCCGCCATCGGCGTGTTGAGCCCGCCGTCGAACAGGATCAGGACCAGCGCCACCGCCCCGAGGCGGAAGGCGAAGTGGTAGTCGTCGAACCGGATTCCGCCCAGCCCCTCCGACCCCGCCAGCATGCCGATCACGAGGAAGATCAGCGCTGCCGGCACCGTCACCTTACCGAGGGCGCGACTGAACCCCACGCTCAGCGCGAGCAGGAGTCCGAAGACGGTAAGCAGGAGCGCGGTGGCGGCGGGCTCGGCGGAGTGCATCGGAGTAATGTAGGGGAGACTGCGAAAGGAGAAAGGCGAAAGGAGAAAGGAGAAAGAAGAAGGGTGCCACCGGTCCGAGCGGGCAGTTCCTCTCTCCTCTCTCCTTTCTTCTCTCTCCGCAGTCTGGTCGGCGACTGACGATCCGCTTCCGTCACCCCAGCATGTGGCGGTACTGCAGAAACCCGGATCTGTCCGCGACCTTGTTGTACAGCACCATTGCCTCGGCGTTGGTCTCGTGGGTCAGCCAGTAGACCCGCGAGGCGCCGGCCGTCCTGGCCGCGTCGTACACCGCGTTGATGAGGCTCCGCCCCACGCCCTTGCCGCGGCTTTCCGGAGTGGTGAAGAGATCCTGCAGATAGCAGTACGGACCCGGCGACCAGCAGGAGTAGTGGTAGATGTAGTGCACGATGCCGAGCAGTGTCGTCCCTTCAAAGGCGCCCAGGGCGTGGATCGGCACCGCAGGGTCGTGGAACCGCTGCCAGGTGAGTTCGGTGGTCTCGGCCGGCAGGACCGCCTTGTAGAACGTGAGATACCCCAGCCAGAGCGGCTCCCAGGCGTCACGGTCCCCTGGGGCGAGTGGCCGGATCGTCAGAGTGCCGGTCATTGGCCAGGCCCGTTCACGCCTTCACCGAACAGCAGGAGCGCGGTGGCGGGGAGGGCCGCCGCGGCGATCTTGTCGAGGAGGTTGAACGAGAGCTTGAGCTCCCGGGCAGCCTCGAGCGCTCCGTTGCTCAGGTAGAGGCGGGTCTGCAGCGGCAGCAGGGCGTCAGGCCCCTCGCCCCAGATGATGGCCCTGCGCGGCCCCGTCGCGTGGCGCATGCCGGCGGGGCTGCGGACGTACTCCATCAGCTTGCCGGCTGCGGCGGTCGCGGCTTTCACGTTGACGAATTCGGTCACCTGGTACTCGGCGATCTCGCCCGCCATGATGCCCTCTTGAATTGAAGGAGAGATGAGCCCCGCTGAACAATACGGCCACCCACCCCCGCTGGAACAGGTACCGCAGCACGGCGCGGCGAACGGCGGGGGGATTCACCAGACGGGGAGCGCCCGGAGTCAGCGCAGATCGGTGAGGAGCCCGGTCTCGGCGATCTGGTCAAGCACCCAGGTCACCACGCGGGGCTTGCCGCAGACCATGTGATAGATGGCGTGATGATCCGGGCCCTCGCGACGCTCGACCGCCCGAAAGACGCCGCCGGCCTCTTCGATGAGGACCTGGGTTGCCGAGATGTCCCAGAGGCGGAGGCCGAAGTCCACCATGGCACCCACCGAGCCCTGCGCGGCCAGGGTGTGTCCGAAGCAGTCGGCGTAGGTCCGCACCCGCGGATGTCCGGTCGCCAGCCGGTCGAAAACCGGGTCGAGGCCGCTGCGGGTGAACTGCAGCCGGTCTCCCGCCGCGATCGGTTCGTCGCTCACCGGAGTATCCGGGCTTAAGTCCTCGATGACGAGGCGGCGATCGTTGCAGAAGGCGCCTAGGCCGCGGCCGGAGGAGTAGCACTTTCCCAGAGCGGGATGATCGATCAGCCCGAGCAGCGGCTGGCCGCGGTGGAAGAGGCCGAGAATGATTCCGAAGAGCGGAATGTGGCGGGCAAAGCTCAGGGTACCGTCGATCGGATCGATGATCCACTGGAATTCCGAACCCTTGTCGAGCTCGTCCATCTCCTCGCCCAGGATGTTGTGGGCCGGGTAGCGGCGGGCAAGATCCTCACGGAGCTGGCGCTCGACCGCGAGGTCCACTTCGGTGACGAAGCTCTGGTCGGCCTTTTTCCATGTCTCGAACCCCGCGGCCATGCGCTGACGCACCAGTGTACTCGCCGCAGCGATTGCCGCGCGGGCGCCCTCGAGCAGTTCCTGGCGCTGAGCAATGGTCAGGGACAAGCGGCCGGTCCGGGTCAGGAGAGAAAGGCGCCGTGAATGATACCCCGGCCTGCAGGTCGCGCTACTTACCCCCGCTTCTGCCGCAGATAACTTGATCGGGGGAACGGGCCCGCCGCCTCGCCGAGGACGGGTTCCCGACTCCCTGCATAAAGGGGGACGGAACTGATGGAGTCCGACGAAGTTCGCCTCGGCCGGGCGCGCAGGCGCGAGGAGATCCGGGCACTGCTGCTGGTGGCTGCCGGCACGGCCCTGATCATGCTGGTGTACCTGACGGCCCGGGTGTACCTCCTGCCGGGAATCACGCCGTGGCAGGCCCGCTGGATCACTGTGGTAGTCGTCAGCGTGCTCGCGACCGTAGCCGCGTGGCGGACCGGTCGCCGGATGGCCCGCCTGAATTCCTCGCTGGACTTGCTGGTGGACAAGCTCGACGCCGAGCTGACCGCCTCCCACGAGAGCGAGGCCCGCAAGGATGCCGTGCTCCGTTCCTCGCTCGACTGCATCGTCTCCATCAACCACAAGGGCGAGATCACCGAATTCAATCCCGCCGCCGAGCGGGTGTTCGGGTTGCGCCGCTCCGAGGCGCTGGGGAAGAACGTGGCCGATACCATCATTCCCGACTCACTCCGCGGTGCGCACCGGACCGCCTTCGCGCACCACCTCTCCACCGGCGAGACCCGCATCCTCGGTACCCGGATCGAGACCACCGGACGGAGGGCCGACGGCTCCGAGTTCCCGGTCGAGATCGCGGTCACCCGCGTCGACCTGCCCGGATCACCGGCGTTTACGGCCTATATCAGGGACATTACCGATCGGCGCCGGATGGAAGAGCAGCTGCAGCACTCCCAGAAGCTCGAAGCCACGGGCCGCCTGGCGGGCGGCATTGCCCATGACTTCAACAACCTGCTCATGGTCATCATGGGCCACAGCGCCGAACT
>DATEHG010000205.1:0-10983 GCA_035279705.1 Gemmatimonadales bacterium | reverse complement strand
GGGCCGGGAACGCGCCGGTCCTTCCCGAACCCGCCGCTCCATTGGCCGCGACCTGGCTGGGCCACTCGACCGTGCTCGTCGAAGTGGGTGGCAAGCGGGTGCTGACGGATCCCGTATGGAGTGACCGGGTATCTCCCTTCTCGTGGACCGGGCCGGAGCGCTGGGTGCCGCCGCCGCTCAGGCTCGAGGCGCTCCCGGCCCTCGACCTCGTGGTGCTCTCGCACAACCACTACGACCACCTTGACCGCCCCACGGTCGAGTGGCTGGCTCGGGAGCGTCCGCACCTGCCGTGGATCGTCCCCCTCAAGCTCGCCGCGACAGTCCGGAAATTCGGCGTCCGGGAGGTGATGGAGCTCGATTGGTGGCAGACGGTCGAGGCCGGCGGGGTGACCGTGACGGCGGTACCGGCCCAGCATTTTTCGGCGCGCAACCTGTTCGATCGCGGGGCCACGCTGTGGTGCGGGTACGTCCTGCGAGAAGGGGAGCGGCGGGTCTATTTCGCCGGGGACACGGGCTACCATCCCGAGTTTGCCGAAATCGGCCGGCGGCTGGGGCCGTTCGACCTGGCACTGATCCCGATCGGCGCCTACGAGCCGCGCTGGTTCATGCGCACCGTGCACATGAATCCCGAGGATGCGATGGTGGCGCTGAACGATGTCCGTTCGGCGCACCCGGATCGGCCACTGCCGTACGTTCTGCCGATTCACTGGGGCACCTACAAGCTGACGGACGAGCCGATGGACGAGCCGCCGCGGAAGTTCCGCCAGGGATGGGAAGCGGCGGGGCTTGACCGGGAAAGACTCTGGCTGCTCGCCCATGGTGAGCGGAGGGAGGGATGATGGGGGGATGGGGGGATGTGTCGGCCGTTGCGGGGACCCTGATAGTCATCGCGCTTCCGCTGAGTGCGCAGACTATCTCCGGCACCATTCTCTCCACGGATGGCGTGCCGGTGCCTTCGGCGCTAGTGGTGGACTGGGATGCCGTGGGAGAGCGCGTGCGCGGAGCAGCCTCACCCACCGGGCACTTCAGCCTCGATTTGCCTGAGGGAGCGGAGCCGGGGGTGCTCAATGTACGGGCGATTGGCTACTACCCTGAGAGCGTGCAGCTTCGCGGGCGGCCGACCATCGATCTCGTTGTTCACCTCAAACCCTATGCTGTCTCCCTGCCGGAGGTGACGGCCCGCCTGGCGGAATCAGTATGCCCGAACAGGGAAAGCGTCCCGGCGCGAGAGCTATGGGAGGCGGTGCGGGGACGTTACCAGTTGTCACCGGTCGACTCAGGGTGGACCGCCGAAATCCGGTTAAGCACGGAGCAGGTGGGTCCGGAGCAGGTTGGGAGACTCGAAGAGGACCGACTGGCGCCGGGTGTCCAAGGCGTAGCGGGCATCTACCGCGCCAGCGCGGAAGCGTTCATGCGTGATTCGGGCTACGCCGCCTCTCGTGACCATTCTCGCGCCAGAGTCGTGGTGCTGTCGGCGATGTCGGACCACTTCGCAAATTGGTGGTATCCGTCTCTCGACCGCTGGGACGTCGAGCACTGGCTGCGAGACAGCTTCGGCGCTCGGCATGAGCTCAGCCTCAAGGCGGACCCGGACGGCTCCTACACCCTCACTTTCTGCGGGCGGAAGGGAGATGCGGCTACTGTCGAAGGGGAGATGGTGATCGCATCTGATTCCACCTTGAGGCGCGTGGATTGGGTTTTCAAGACTCGGGGGCCGGATGAAAAGGCGGGTGGGGAGGTTGCCTTCGTGCCGGTTAGGGGGTTCGATGGACGTCGCTTGGTGCCGGTGAGCTCGGTTGCCTGGCGCCTGGTGGCCGGCCAGAAGAACGTCTACCTGCAGGATGCGGCAACCTACTCGAACTGGTGGTACAAATTCTGAGAAGCAACCCCCTGAAACAACGAAGCCAGCGCGAGTCGCGCTGGCTTCATCATCAGTGGAATCGGCCGACTACAGGAACTTGGTAATCGAAATCCTGAAGCCGTCGGGGTCCACCACCGCGAAGTCCCTCATGCCCCACTCCTGGTCCTTCGGCGGAGTGGCGAGCGTGCCGCCGTTCAGTTCGACCTGGGCCGCCAGCTTGTCGATGTCCTGCACCGTGACCAGGTAGAGGCGGAATCCCACACCCTTCACCCGGTCCCGCCCCATGGCGAAATCGTCCTGGTTGATGAGGATCGTCATGGCGCCGGCCTTGAGGTTGTAGCCCATCACCTTGCCATCCCACTTGTACTCCTCGTGCACCGCGAAGCCGAGGATGTCCCGATAAAAGGCGAGCGATCGCTGAAGGTCATTCACCGTGATCGACGGGGTGACGGCGCGGAGTCTCAGATTCTCCGGCTGGCGGCGCTTCGGCTTGGCCGAGCTCCGGGCCGCGCTCTTCTTCTTCGCGGCGGGACGCCGGGCGGCCTTCTTTGCGGGCTTCTTCGCAGCTTTCCTGGCGGGCTTGGACTTCTTCTTCGTAGCCATCTTCATCTCCGGAGGGGTGCGGGGTAGGGCAGGGAATCTGGTGGAAGGGAGGAAGTTTGGAAGGGGGGATGGGGGGAATCATTCACCACCTCATCCTGAGGGAGCGGAGCGACCGAAGGATCTGCCCGAAATAGGTCCTTCGCTTCGCTCAGGATGAGGAGTCCGAGTAAAGTCGGCCTGCCCGCCTGCCCGCCTGCCCCCCTACTTCCCCGCCGGCGCATGTGCGGCAATCCGCCACTCCCCCTGCTGCCGCTCAACCAGGAACACCTCGATGCCGGCCCAGGCGCTGCTCTTCGCGTACGGGGTGCCGTAATAGCCGGTGAAATGCACGGCGACCCTGGCCCGTCCGGAGTCGAGACCATAGACGGGAGAAACCCGAAGCGAACCGCCCGTCGGATGGAGCGGGCAGGCCGGAATCCCGCCCTGGACGCAGAAGCGCCCCTCTCCCATAGAGTGGGCCAGCGTGGTGGCGAGACCTGCGGGGAGCTTGCCCACCGAATCGGTCGGCGTGGCCGGCAGGGTCTCCTCATCGATCCACCGCCACTGCTGCTGCGTCGGCCGGTAGAACTGGAGCACCGTGCGATAGATGGCCACTCGATCAGCCGAATCCACGGTGACGCTCTCGGCCCTTTCCCGGAAGGGCGACAGGCTATAGCCGGTGGGGTAGGGGTTCGCGGGCGAGGCGGAGTGGCAGCCCGCAAATCCCGCGAAGAGCCCAGCCCGGGCCAGGAACCGAAAAGCACGCCGAATCATGCGCCCTGCTCCTATGAATGACTGAGGAGAGACGACCCAGTTCAACTCACCCTCACGGAATAGCCGCTGACCCCGCCTCAATCGATCCTTCGCTTCGCTCAGGATGAGGTGGCATTGTAGTTTCGGTTCGCCTGCCCGCCTGCCCGCCTGCCCGCCTGCCCGCCTGCCCGCCTGCCCGCCTGCCCGCCTGCTTGACACCTGAAACTACACGCGTAATATTACGTCTGTAGATCAACCTCACCCCTCCGGGGCGACCGCTCATGACCGAAACGATTCAACTGACCGAGCTCCAGATGGCCATCATGCGGGTCCTCTGGAGCAAAGGCGAGGCAACCGCCGTACAGATCTGGGACGTCCTCAGGCCCGAACGGGGACTGGCCCAGACCACCATCGCCACCATGCTCTCCCGCCTCGAAAAGCGGGGGGTCATTGGGCATCATGCCCGGTCCCGCCAGTTCGTCTACTACCCCACCGTCACGGAGCCGGAGGTGCGGCGCTCGATGGTCAGCGAGCTGACCGAGCGGCTGTTCGACGGCAACGTGGCGGAACTGATGGCCCATCTCCTTTCGGCCAGGGAAATGACCGCGGGAGACCTGGCCCGGGTCCGCGAGATGATCGAAACGCACGAGAACACGGCGGAGCCTTCCAATGACAAGCGCTGATCTGTTGAGCTGGCTGCTCACCTACGCAGCCCACAGCACCATCCTGCTCGGCCTGGCCTGGATCATTTCCCGCCGGACCCAGGCGCCGGCGGTGCGTGAGGTCCTCTGGAAGACGGCGCTGATCGGGGCCCTGGTCACGGTTTCGGTGCAGCGGGCCGGCTGGACCTCGAGCCTGAGCCGCCAGTGGGCCATGCGCCTCGAGATGCCGGCAGCTCACGCTCGGCAGGCCACCTCCTCCGAAACCACCCCCTCCGCTGCGGCCGGGGTGCCTGCCCGTCCTCATCAGAAGACGGCGCCGCTGGCTCGCGAGACTCCCTCGGTCGCCACCTCATCACTCGAGGCGAATCCGGCACCGGCACCCCTCGACCCTCGACCCTCGACTCTCGACGGCCTGACCGGGCTGCTTAGCGTCGCCTGGGCGCTCGTCGCCCTGCTCCTCGTCGTCCGCTTCCTCGCCTCCCGGTGGCGCCTGTCGTCGAGTCTTGGCCGCCGCCGGCCGGTGACCGATCCCGCGCTGAACGGGATGGTGGCCGAGCTCCGCGAGGCGGCGGGTATCCGGCGCGACATCCGGCTGACCTGGGCCTCCGGATTGTCGAGCCCCGTGGCCCTCGGCTACGGCGAGATCTGCCTCCCTGAAGTGGTGATGAGCGATCTCGAGGCCGAGCAGCAGCGCTCGGTGCTGGCCCATGAGCTGGCGCACCTGGCTCGGTTCGACCCGCTCTGGCTCGATGCCGCCGGCATCCTGGAGCGCGTGTTCTTCTTCCAGCCGCTCAACCGGCTGGCCCGCGACCGGATGCAGGACGCCGCCGAGTATCTGTGCGACGACTGGGCCGTGCGCCGCACCGGCTCAGGCCTGACCCTGGCCAAGTGCCTGGTCAAGGTCGCGGAATGGATGGAAACTTCGCCCCGCCCGGTCCCTGTTTCGGGAATGGCGGAGCACCGCTCTCAGCTCGTCTCCCGTATTCACCGTCTCATCGGAAACCACGCCATGCGCACCGGTCCCCGTCCCCGCTGGCTCTTGCCGGCATCCGCCGTGCTGCTCCTCGGCACCGTCGCCTTTGCCCCGGGCTTCACTTCCAGGAACCGGGCGGCGGCCGCTACCCCGGAGGCCGAGTCCGCGTGGCCGGTCATCACCGTGGCCGATACCGATTCGACCATCGCCACGCCCCGTCATCGTCAGCAGGCACTGGCGGACCTGGAGCGGCAAGCGACCCGGCTGAGCCGGACAACCCTGCAGTCCACCGAGCTCCGGGCCGAGCTCGCCGCTCGCGGGCGCACCTTGTCCCGCATCAATACCGATCTGAGCCCGGCCCTCGCCATGACCATCGACCGGCAGGCGCGTCTCGAGGGGTTGCGTGAGGACCGGATCCGCGGGGCAGACACCAACAACGCCGCCGTGCCAGCGCTGCTCATCGCGCTCAAGGATCCCGAGGTGGCGGTGCGCCGTGCCGCGGCCCAGTCGCTGGCCAACCTCGAAGACATCCGCACCGTTCCGGGCCTGATCGAGGCGCTCAAGGACGCGGACAAGGAAGTCCGCGAGTCGGCAGCCGGCGGGCTGGGCAACCTGAAGGATGAGCGCGCCATCGACGGGCTGATCCTGCTGCTCAAGGATTCCGATGCCGGCGTGCGGGCCGCCGCAGTCGAGGCGCTCGGAAACCTGGAAAGCGCCAAGGCGATTCCGGGGCTGACGGCGGCGCTGTCAGATACCGACAAGGACGTCCGCCGCCAGGCCATCTCGGCGTTGAGCCGGTTCGATCACCCGGCGCCGGTGGACGCGTTCATCCTGGCGCTCAAGGACGCCGACGCGAATGTGCGCCAGGAGGCGGCCAACGCCCTCGGCAATTCAGAGGACAAGCGGGCCGTCAAGCCGCTCATCGCGGCGTTGAGTGATCCCTCGCCTGATGTCCGGCAGGCCGCCGCCGAGGCGCTGGGAAGCCTGCAGGCGGCGGAATCCGCCGAAGCGCTGGCGGCCCTGCTCAAAGATCTCAACGCCGATGTGCGGCAGGCGGGGGCGGGTGCCCTCGGCAACATGGAACTGACGGTGGCACCGGCCGCGCTGATTGCCGCGCTGAGCGATGCCAATCACGATGTGCGCCAGCGGGCCGCGAACACCGCCGGACAGATCGGCGACGCCAAGGCGGTGCCGGCGCTCAAGCTGCTGCTCGATGACAGCGATGCCGATGTGCGGGAGAGCGCCGTCGATGCCCTGAGCGACATCAAGGACCGCGCGGCGCTCGATGCCCTGATCGGCGCGCTCAAGTCGAAGGACCCCAACGTGCGCAAGCGGGCGGCCGAGGCGCTGGGGCATCGCGAGGAGTAGCGGGCACCTCATCCTGAGCGAAGCGAAGGATCGGATCGCATTCGCAGCGATCCTTCGGTCACCGCGTGGGGCGCGGTTCCCTCAGGATGAGGTGCTCCTTTAGTTCCAGTCCGCGTCTCCGCTTTTCGAGGTAATCATGCGCGTTCTAGCTCTCAGCACCCTCGGTCTCGCCATCGGCACCATCGGCTACGCCGGCGGTTCGATGACCCACCCGCATCCGTCGCGGGACACCGGCCCCGATTCCGCCCACGTGGCGAAGTTCCTCACTGCCCTCGGCGTCAGCGACCCGATGGTCTGCGAAATGACCGCGGACATGCTGGGCAATCACTGGGGCTGGGGCGGGCGGCGCTGGTCGGTGGGGGTGTTGCACGACCGGGTGGTGAGCGAGGCGTCCAAGGACACCATGTCCAACTCGGTCACCGATGCCAGGGCGTTTCCGCTGCTGGCAAAGCAGCTGGGTGAGGAAAATCCGTGCGTGCGCCGGGCCGCGGCGCAGCTGCTGGCGGAGAGTCCGAGCCCCCAGGCAGTGCAGAGCCTGCGCGCGGCGTTCAAGTCGACGGATCAGCGGGTGAAGGAGGCGGCGATCTTCGGGCTGGGCCGGAACGAAGACACCGCCTCGCGCTCCGCGCTCGAAGGCACCCTCAAGGATGCCGATCCGGTCATTGCGCGGATGGCGGCATATGCGCTGGGCAGCATGCAGACGCACGCCTCGGTGACGCCGCTGCTGGCGGCCGCCGAGGGGCAGGACGTTGGCCTCCGCCGTGCCGCCGTCTGGGCGCTCGGGTCCATCGAGGATGCGAGAGCGGTGCCGGGCATCACGCCGAAGCTGAAAGACAAGGATGCCGGTGTGCGGGCCATCGCGGCCGAAGCACTCGGCAGCATCGACGACAAGTCGGCCGGGCCCGCCCTGATCGCGGCGCTGGGCGATGCCGATCCGGAGGTGCGCCTGGAGGTGGTGGGCGCGCTGGGCAGTATCGAGGACGGCAGGGCCGCGGAGCCGCTGGTGGCGCTGCTGACCGACGCCGATCCCGAAATCCGCGCCCGCACCGCGGACGCCCTGGGCTCGATCGAGGACAAGCGTGCGGTGCCGGGACTCATCCGCTCGCTCAGGGACAAGGACCCCGAGGTGCGTGCCTCCGCTGCGCGGGCCCTGGGCTCGATCGAGGATGCCCGCGCCGGCGACCCGCTGGCCGCGCTGATCACCGATTCCGACAAGGACGTGCGCGAGGCCGCCATCGAGGCCATCGGCAGCCTTGACGACCTGCACAAGGCGCCCGGCGCGCTCGTGTCGGCCCTCAAGGACGGCGACCGCGACGTGCGCGTAGCTGCGGCGCATACCCTCGGCCATCTCGAGGATCCCTCGACCGTGAGCGCACTCTCGGCCGCGATCGGCGATCCTGACCGCGAGGTCCGGGAGGCGGCCATCGAGGCGATCGGCAGCATGGACGAGATGCACAAGGCACCTGCGGGTCTTACCGCCGCCCTCAAGGACGCCGATCGCGAGGTGCGCAAGGCCGCCGCCGAAACGCTGGGCCACATCGGCGATCCGGCGACCATCTCGGCGCTCGGCGCCGCCATCAAGGATGACGACGCCCAGGTCCGCCGTGCCGTCGTGGAAGCGATGGGGAACCTGGAGTCGGGAGACGTGACCAACTACCTCGTCTCGGCGATGAAGGACTCGGATCCCGAAGTCCGGCGGGCCGCGGCGGAGGCGCTGGGGCAGAAGCGAGAGGACTGAATCAAGACTGCGCAGAGAGTAGATCGGAGTTGGGAAAAGCGTCGCGCCTCATCCTGAGGGAACCGCGCATCGCGCGGTGACCGAAGGATCCCTGCGAATGCGACTCGATCCTTCGCTGCGCTCAGGATGAGGTGCGAACTAGTACTCGGTCCGCCGGTTCCCCCTCATTGACGGCGGCAGGTCCGCTTCCCATATTCCCCTGAACGCTTCAGGGGAGCCTCATGGCCAGCACGGACCTCGAACTCCTGCAGGGCACCCTCGACATCCTCGTTCTCAAGGCGCTGCTGTTCGGGCCGAGGCATGGCTACGCCGTGGCGAGGTGGATCCGGGAGACCACGGACGATTCGCTGCAGATCGAGGAGGGCGCCCTCTACACCTCGCTGCACCGGATGGAAAAGCGGGGCTGGGTCGAGTCCACGTGGGGCTCCTCAGAAAACAACCGCAAGGCCAAATTCTACCAGCTCACCGCCGCGGGCCGCCGGCAACTGACCTCCCGCACCAAGCTGTGGACCCAGTACGCCATGGCCGTGTCCAAGGTGCTCGAGGCGGGCGCCGAATGACCACCCGATTCCCCGGTGTCCGCCGCGTGCTGCACTTCGCCTTCGGCAAGCGCGGTCTGGCGGCGGAAATCGATGAGGAGATCGCCTTTCACCTCGAGAGCACCATGGCCGAGCTCGAGGCGCGCGGTCTATCGGCGGAGTCGGCGCGGGAGGAGGCGGAGCGGCGGTTCGGCAGCCTGCCGGAGTACCGTGCGGCGCTGACCAGGCTTGGTGAGGCAAGGCGCGACGGAGAGCAGCGCCGGGAGTACTTCGACATCATCCGGCAGCATCTCTCCTACGCCTGGCGCGGCATCGGGCGCCGGCCAGGGTTCGCGCTCACGGTTGCGATCACGCTGGCCCTCGGCATCGGTGCCAATGCGGTGATGTTCGGCATCGTCGACCGACTGTTGTTTCGAGGACCGGAACATATCGTCGAGCCCGACCGGGTCCGGCGGCTTTTCGTCAAGCGCTCGGTCCTGGGACAGCTGGTCGACTACCCTCAGATTTCTCACCCTGACGTCGAAGACTTTCGGGGCGCGCGGACGCTGGCTGGCTTGGCCGAATTCGTCGATTACCCTATGGAGTTTGGCGAGGGGACCTCCGAACGCCGGGTCCGTGGCGTCCTGGCTTCCCCGGAATTATTCAAGCTCCTCGGGACGGCCCCGGTACTCGGTCGTTTCTTCCTTCCGTCGGACGATTCTGCCTCAATCGACAACGCGACCGTGGTCCTGGGTCACGAATTCTGGCGCCGCGAATTGAATGGTGATCGGGCGGTGCTGGGCCGGATCGTGAACGTCGATGGCCATCGGTTGACCGTCATCGGGGTGGCTCCCGAGGGGTTTACCGGTGCAGAAGTGGCCCCGGTCGATTTGTGGCTTCCGCTCGGCCCGGTCGCCGACTGGTTCAGCAGGAGTCGTTGGCGGACGGAGCGCGGTTGGGACTTGCCGCAACTTGTTGTCCGCCTGGCGCCTGGCGTTAGCGAGGCCTCTGCAACTGCGGAGCTGACTGCGTTGCAGCAGCCGGCTGCGGCCCTCAAGGCCGAGTCCGACCGCTGGCAAGGCATCGTGCTCGGCTCTCTCATTGCCGCACACAGTCCCGACCGGAGTTCCGAGGTGCCGGTCGCGATCTGGTTGGCCGGCACTTCGCTTGTCGTGTTGCTCATCGCCTGCGCCAACGTGGCCACATTGCATCTGGTCCGGGCGGTGCAGAGGCGTCGGGAGATTGCGGTCCGGTTGGCGCTGGGGATCGATCGCAGCCGGCTGATCGGGCACCTGCTTGCCGAGGGCGTCCTGCTGGCTATCGCGAGCGGTGGCGCCGCGCTGCTCATCACCGACTGGGGCGGGCGACTGATCCGCACGCTCCTGCTTCCCGAAGTCGCCTGGCCCGAGTCTGCTCTCGATATCCGGATCGTTGTCTTCACTCTCGGCGCCTCGCTCGCCGCTGGGGTATTGGCCGGCCTGGCACCCGCTTGGCTCGAGAGTCGACCAGACCTCGTCAGTTCTCTCAAGGCAGGCGGAGCCGGTGGTGGATTCCGGCGCTCGCGGGTTCAACGGCTACTCATCCTGGTACAGGCTGCGCTGTCAGTCACGCTCCTCATCGGGGCGGGGCTGTTTATCCGAAGTTTGCTTCGGGTGCGGGCCATCGATCTTGGCCTCGAGCCCGACCGGGTTCTGCTGGCGTGGCCGAATTTCCCGGAAGGAATAAGCCGGACCGGCAAGGGCGAACTGGTACGGCGTGGACTGGAGAGGATCATCGCGGACCCCGCCATCGAGTCCGCCGCTCTCTCGATCGCTGTACCGTTCCGGGGCACCTTCGGCAGTCAGCTGTTCATGCCGGGTGGCCGGGATACTCTGCCCATCCCGGTCTCCGCGGGTCCGTATCTCAACGCTGTGACCCCGGGATACTTCGCGACCATGGGGACTCCGCTCATCAGCGGCCGTGACTTTACCGACCGCGATGGAGCCAGCGCCCAGCGCGTGGCGATCGTCAGCAGCGCTCTCGCCCATTTGCTTTGGCCCCGCAATGATCCGATCGGCCAATGCTTCCGGGAAGCCAGGGCAAGCGCGGACAGTATGCCCTGCATGACGGTGGTCGGCGTGGTATCTGATTCCCACTGGGTGCAAGTGCTCGAGTCTCAGACCTATTCCTTCTTCGTCCCGATGTCTCAATATCCGGACGCTTCGGCTCTTGGCACGGTCATGGTTATTCGCCCGCGTGGCGATCCCGGCGAAATCACCGGCGCTCTCAAGGCCGAATTGCAGGATGCCATCACAGGTGTGCGGTACGTCGAAATCCAGTCGCTCCAGGACAGCGTCGATCCCCAACTTCGCTCCTGGCGCCTCGGCGCCACCCTGTTCCTGGTCTTCGGCGCCCTTGCACTGGTCGTCGCTGCCATCGGCCTCTACAGCGTGATGGCGTGCCGAGTGGAGCAGCGAAGGCATGAGATGGGAGTGCGGTGCGCGCTTGGCGCGGAGTGGGGCGACCTGGTGCACCTGGTGGTCGGGGAG
>DATEHG010000204.1:0-2552 GCA_035279705.1 Gemmatimonadales bacterium | reverse complement strand
GTGGCAGTGGAACGCCCAGGTGCCGGGATTGTTGGCCTTGATCAGCACATCCCACCGCTCGCCGGGCGCGACATTCAAGGTATCACACTTCCACGGTGCCGGCTGCGGCCATCCATCCTTGGCGATGACGGTCATGTGGATGCCGTGCAGATGCATCGGGTGGATCATCATCCCTTCATTCATGAATCGGATCCGGACGGTCTGGCCCAGCTTGCAGACGATCGGCTCCGTGGCAGGGAAGCCCTTGCCGTTGAGCGTGTACCCGTGGGCCGCGTCGTTGAGAATCATTACGTAGTCCACATCGGCATGCGGCTCCGCCGACCGATCGCGGGGCTCGACGATGAATGCGCCCAGCAGCCCCATTCCGACCTGATACGCCGAGTTGTGGTGCGAGTGGTACATGTGAGAACCGGCATTGGGCACCGTGAATTGATAGGTCCAGCTCTCGCCGGGCTTCACGGGCGGCTGCGTGATGTACGGTACCCCGTCCTGATCGTTGGGGACTTCGACGCCATGGAAGTGGATCGCAGTGGACTCGGGTAGTTCATTCTTGAGAATGATCTTGACGCGGTCGCCCTGGCGCACCCGGATCTGCGGACCCGGCACCTGGTCGTTATAGCTCCAGGCCTTCATCAGTTTGCCACTGGTGACTTCCCACTGGATCTCCTTCGCAGTCAGTTCGTACACCTTGACTCCGCCCTCCAGCTTCGGCTCAATCAGCACGTTGCCCTTGCCGGCCGTCTTTGCGGGGAAGGCCTTGATCCCGGCTTCGTGCATCGCGTCCATCTCCGCCGCTTCCTGGGCCGGCGTCTTGGCGGCCGGGGGCGGTGCCGCCGTCTGGGCCGCGGGCGCGGCCGCCGGCTTCTCGCACGATTCGAGCGTGCTCACGATCGGCAGCGAGACGGCCAGCGCGGCGCCTTTGCGGAGGAAGCTGCGGCGCGAGGCGGATTTGTCGTTGGGGGAGGGCACGGTCGGGCTCCGGGCTGAGGAAGAAGCGGTGAAGTACTGTCCAATATTCCCGGACCCCATGAAGCCGGGAGCGGAAGTTCATGAATCGATGTTCAGGGACGGGGTCGCTTGCGGCGCTCCCCGTGCGGCATCTCGCGCGCCACGTCAGGCCGGGCAAAGGCGGGTCGCTCTTCAGTCGCGAGGCCGAGGTACATCCGGGCCCGGTTGAGGGCGTCATCCACGTTGCCGCAGACGTTGTCACCCCCCAGTTCTTCATACAGGCCGGACTCGGTGAGCGCAACCACCGGCTGTGAGTGCACACCCGAAAGGATCAGCAAGGTGCCGTCCGCCCGGCAGCGGCGGGCCAGGTCTCTCAGGGTGTGCAGGCCCGTACTGTCGATGACCGGGACCCGGCGCATCCGGAGGATGAGCACCTGGGGCCGCCGGCTGACCGTAACCAGGTTCTGCTTGAAGGTATCGGCGGCACCGAAGAAGAACGGGCCCTCGATCTCGTAGACCTCCACTCCCGCTGGTACCGAGCGGCTCGCGATCGCGTTGGGGTCGGCCCGCTCCTCGCCCGTATCGTCGGCAAACTCCCGGGTCACCAGGCTGATATTGGTGACCTCCGCCATCCGCTTCATGAACAGGAAGGCGGCCAGCACCATCCCGACTTCCACGGCCACGGTCAGGTCCACCAGCACGGTGAGCGCGAAGGTGATCAGCAGCACGGCGACGTCGCTCCGCGGCGCCCGGAGCTCGCTCCGGAAGCTGCGCCACTCGCTCATGTGGTAGCTCACGACCACCAGGATCGCAGCCAGCACCGCCATCGGGATCAGCGCGGCCCAGCGGCCGAAGAAGAGGGTGATGAGGAGCAGTGTCACGGCGTGAAAGATTCCCGCCACCGGAGTGCGCCCGCCGTTCTTGATGTTCGTCGCGGTCCGGGCAATGGCTCCGGTGGCCGGGATGCCACCGAAGATCGGCGACACGAAGTTGGCCACGCCCTGGGCGACCAGCTCCATGTTGCTGCGGTGGCGGGAGCCGATCATCCCGTCCGCCACCATCGCCGAGAGCAGCGATTCGATCGCGGCGAGCAGGGCAATCGTCAGAGCGGGCCCCGCGAGGCCGATGACCGTCGGCAGTGCCACATGGGGCAGGGCCGGGCGCGGCAATCCGGCCTGGATGGCGCCGAACCGGTCCCCGATGGTCTCCACCGGCAGGTGGAATCCCTGCACGACGGCCGTGACCACGATGAGCGCCACGAACGGCGCCGGCAGCTTCTGGCTGACCCTCGGCCAGAGGACCACGATGGCCAGTGTCAGCGCGGCCACACCCACGGCCCACGGATTCAGGCTGGGCAGATTGAGCGCAAAGGCGCGCCACTTCTCGAGGAACGGCGCCGGCACCGCCCCCATGTGCAGGCCGAGCAGGTCCTTGACCTGGCTGGAGAAGATGATGAGCGCGATGCCGCTGGTGAATCCGGTGACGACGGGGAAGGGGATGAACTTGATCGCGGCGCCCAGCCGGGCGATCCCGAGCACGACCAGGATGATGCCGGCCATCATCGTCGCGATCGTCAGCCCGTCGAGGCCATACTTCTGGACGAT
>DATEHG010000203.1:0-2951 GCA_035279705.1 Gemmatimonadales bacterium | reverse complement strand
GTTGAACACCTGCAGCGCCAGCGACCCGGCATCTCGATCGACCTGTTCGACCGGCTGCCGACGCCCTTCGGCCTGGTGCGTGGCGGGGTGGCGCCCGATCACCAGAAGATCAAGGCCGTCACCCGCGTCTACGAAAAGCTGGCGGCGCAGCCCGGCTTCCGGTTCTTCGGCAACGTCGAGATCGGCAAGGATCTTTCCCGCGCCGAGTTGCGGCAGCACTATCACGCGGTGATCTACGCCTCCGGCGCGCAGTCCGACCGCCACCTCGGCATTCCGGGCGAGGACCTCGCCGGCAGTCATCCCGCCACCGAGTTCGTGGCCTGGTACAACGGTCACCCAGAGTACCGTGATCGCCACTTCGATCTCTCGCAGAGCGCGGTGGCGGTGATCGGCATGGGCAATGTCGCCGTGGACGTGGTCCGGATCCTGGCGCGGACCGAAGCGGAGCTGGCGCGGACCGACATCGCCCCCTACGCCCTCGAGGCACTGGCGCAGAGCCGGGTGCGGGATATCTACATGATCGGACGGCGGGGCCCGGTCCAGGCCGCCTTCACCAATCCGGAAGTCAAGGAGCTGGGAGAGATGGCGGGAGCCGACACCATCGTGCTCCCGGGCGAGCTGGAGCTGGATCCCGTCAGCGCCGAGCTGGCCGCCGCGGGTGATCACACCATCGAGCGGAATCTGCACACGCTCAATGCCATGGCCGGTCACGCTCCGGCCGGCAAGGCGAAGCGGATCCACATCCGCTTTCTCCTTTCGCCGACCGCACTCGAGGGGAGTGGACGGGTGGAGCGCCTGCGGCTGGCGAGGAACCGGCTGGTGCCCGTGGGCGATCACGAGCTCAAGGCGGAGCCGTCGGGAGAAACGGAGACGATCCAGGCCGGCCTCGTCTTCCGCTCGGTGGGCTACAAGGGTCTCGGCATTCCGGATGTGCCGCTGGATGGCCGCCGCGGCATCATCCCCAACGCCGACGGCCGGGTACTGGAGAACGGCGCGCCGTCGCCGGGCGAGTATGTCGTCGGCTGGATCAAGCGCGGGCCGAGTGGTGTGATCGGCACCAACAAGCCGGATGCGGCGGAAACGGTCGACCGGCTGCTGGCCGACGCCGATGCCGGCTCCCTCCCGGCGCCCGTGACGGCCCCGGTGGAGGAGTTGCTCGGACGGCGCGGGGTCCGGGTGGTGAGCTGGAGCGACTGGCGCATTCTGGACGAGATCGAGAAGAAGGAGGGCGCGGCGCTGGGCCGGCCGCGAGTCAAGTTCACCCGGGTGGAAGACATGCTGGCGGCACTGGCGCCATCCGTCACTCCAACGAGGGCCTGACCGATGACAAAGCCCCGGCTGCGCGCCACGCTCCTCACCGGGGCCCTCATGCTGGCGGCCGGATGCGCCGGGGCCGGGAAGTTCCTGGAAGAGCTGTTCAGGGAGCGGCCGCCGCTGGCGCTCGAATCGCTGCCGGCCGCGAGCGACGCCCGCATCGATACCACCGGCCGACTTCTCGGATCGTTCATCGGCGAAGGCACCACCCGGGAAGTCCATCTCCTCTCCACCGACACGGCGCTGATCGCCGCGCTGGTGCGCCGCACTGACCGGCGGGCGCCGGCGGGCAACGATCTCTGGCGCTGGCTCGACCAGCGGGGCGTCCTGGCCCTCAATCTCGACGCGGCCCGCCAGGGACTGGTGGGATCGCCGGACGGCCACTCGGTTATCGCGCTCCGTGCCGCCCTGATCCGCGGCGGACGCTGCGGGCCCGCCAGCGCCCAGGCCGAGCTCATCGTCGAGGATGCGCGAGGGGGCGGACCCTCGCTCCGTGGACCGGTGCTGGGCAGCTTCCGCGACGTCAATCCCGGCCGCTCCGACGTCGGCTACCGCGATGAGCCCCGCGCACCGGGCCCCGACCTGCTCGATTCGCTGGTGAGCCGGGCCGAACATGGCCTCGACTCCCTGCTCGCGAGGCGGCTCCCGTCGCGGGCGCTGCCGCTCCTTCCGCTGACTCGCGATTACCAGTACAACACGCTGGAAGACGTGGATGCCGCGGACGTGGTCCCCTTCCGGGTGGACGCCAGCCGGATCCGGTACGCCGTCGGCCTCCGGACCCGGCGCCTTACCGCGAGCGGTGACACCCTGGTCGCGGCCACGCTCATGGTCTTCGACAGCGCCGGCGCCTGGCAGCAGTTCGTGTTCCGCCCCACCGCGGTGATGCTCCGCCGCGGCCGCCTGGTTCCCTATGCCGGGCTCCCGCCCCTGCTCTGGCACCGGCTGACGCCGATCGATGCCTTTGCCTACGAGCGGGACGATCTCTGGCTCGAGCAGGTCGATATCAGCGACGGCACGGTGGTCTGGGGCGTGATCGAGCCCCGCTTCAACGTTCCGGTGGCCGCCGCGGAAATCGCCGGTCCCTGCCGCTCATGAGCGCCCGCCTGCTCGATTCCTCCCGGCTCACCCTGGTGCCGTTCTCGCCGGAGGCGATCGACGCGCTGCTCCGCAAGGACGAGGGGCTGCTCCACCGATTGACCAACGCCCAGTTCCCCAGGCCGCTCCGGCCCCCTCCGCTCATGGAGACCCTCCTGGCGCAGGTGCGCGACCGGGTCCGCGCCAACCCGGAAACGGCCGGATGGTGGACGTGGGTGGCCATCCGGCGGGACAACCGGGAGGTCGTGGGCGCGTTGGGCTTCGGCGGCCCGCCCGATGACGAGGGCTCGGTGCTGATGGGCTATGCCACCTACCCCGAGGCGGACGGCAAAGGGTTCGGCACCGAGGCCGTGCATGCACTCGTCCACTGGGCGCTGGCCCAGCCCGGCTGCCGCCGGGTTTGCGCCAACATTCCGACCGACAACGCGGCGGCGCGCCGGGTCGCCGAAAAAGTCGGCATGAAACTGATCGGCCGGCTCTGGGACGAGGAGATCGACGAAGTGCTGGTGTATGCGGCGGGGAATGTGAGCGAAACCCCGCAA
>DATEHG010000202.1:0-2863 GCA_035279705.1 Gemmatimonadales bacterium | reverse complement strand
GCCGCACGGCCTCCGCCACGGCCCGCTGCACCGCGGTCGGATGCAGGTGATGGCGACGCACCTCCCCACTCCCCTCGTCCCGGTACTGCCGGGTGGCGGGGAAGACCCACTGCCAGGGCCAGCTCCGCGCCGCCGCGGGATACTTCCGCCCCAGCGCTCCCGGCAATTCGACGACGCCGCCCCCGCGCCCCAGGTCCCGCCGATGCAGCTCCCGCACCCGCTCCAGCTGCTGTCTTAACGCCTCCTCGGCGGCGTCAGGCAGCAGGGTGACCCGATCCTTCTGCCCCTTGCCACGCCGCACCCGGATCTCGGCGCGCTCCAGGTCCACATCCTTGACCCGGAGCGTCAGGCACTCGAGCAGCCGGAGCCCGCTGCCATACAACAGCAACCCGACCAGCCGGTACACCCCGTGAAGTTCGGCCAGGACCCGGGCGACTTCCGCCTGGTCGAGCACAACCGGGATCCTGGTCGGCCCCCGGCCCCTGGGCAGGTAGCCGCTCATCTCCAGCGGCCGGCCGAGGACCTCGCGATACAGGAACAGCAGCGCCGCCCGCGCCTGCACCAGCGTCGCCGCCGACACCCGCCGCTCCTCGGCGAGCCAGGCGAGGAAGCCGGTCACCTCCGCTTCCCTGAGCTGGTGCGGGTGCCGCAGCCCGTGAAAGCGGACGAACCGGATGACCCAGTGCACATAGGCCTGCTCGGTGCGCAGGCTGTAGTGGCCCAGGCGCAGCTTGGACCGCAGGGAGGGCAGTAGTCGCGGATTAGGTTGCGGGGCGGGGAAGGGGACTGGCTCGGTCATCCCCAACGCTACGCCCGACTGCGCCGCCGCCCGTCACCCGAATAACGCGCAACCAGGCCCCGCAATCGCACAACCGGCACCCTCCTCCCTCCGCCCTCCTCCGTCCTCCGGCTCCCAAAGCAAACGGGAGCCTCATCGGCTCCCGCTCTCTCGGCATGCGACCTCTGCCCCGCCGCCCCCCTGCCCCCCCTTAATCCACCAGGCGCAGCGGCATCACCAGCGCCATGAAACTCGCCGGGTCGTTCCACCCCACCGGCTCGCACGTCGCCGCCCGCTCCGGCCCCTTGAACGTCATCCGGATCTCGTCGGTCGGGATGAACTTGAGCACCTCGAGCAGGTAACTCGCGTTGAAGCCGATCTCGAGCGCATCCCCCTCGTACGTCACCGGGATCTCCTCCTGGGCTTCGCCCAGGTCGGGAGTCTGCACCGAGAACTTGCAGCTGCCGCTGTTGAGGGCGACGCGGATCCGGTGAGTCTGGTCGCTGGCCACGATGCTCATCCGGCGCAGCGCCGACACGAACGTCGCCTTGTCCACCGTGGCGACCTTGTCGTTCTCCCGCGGGATGACCTGCTCGTAGTTGGGGTACGGCCCTTCGATGAGCCGGGTGTACACCTGGGTCGTGGGGCTGCGGAAGCCGAGGTGGTTGTCCGACTTGGCGATCTCGAGCTCTTCCTCGGGCTTGTAGAGCCGGCGGATCTGCTCCAGCGCCTTGGGCGGAACGATCAGGTCCGCATTCGCCGAGGCGCCCTTGGCCGGTACATCCATCCGGGCCAGGCGGTGACCGTTGGTAGCCACCATCCGCATCCGGTCGGCCCTGAGCTCCCACAGCACGCCGTTGAGGATCGGCCGGCTCTCTTCGGTGCTCGCCGCAAAGGCGACGTGCCCCACCAGCTTCTGAACCTCGGAGGCCGCGGTCTTCCACCCGCCCTCGAACTTGATCCCCGGAAAGGCCGGGAACTCCTCACGCGGCAGCCCCAGCAGCTTGAACTTGGACCGGCCGCACTCGATCGTGACCCGCTGCTCGCCCGTCGTGGTGATCCGGATGGCCGCCGTCGGGAGCTCCCGGACGATCTCCACCAGCTTCCTGGCCGGCAGCGTCACCGCCCCTTCCTGGTCGATCGACGCCGGCACCACGGTGCTGACCGCGATGTCGAGATCGGTGCCGGAAAGCCGGAGTCCGTCCTTGGTCGCCTCGACCAGGATATTGGCCAGGACGGGCAGGGTGGTCTTGGTCGGCACTACCGCCGCCACGGCCACCAGACCCTCCTGCAGCTGCTCCCTCGTGATCGTGAACTTCATGCCGCTCCTCGTGAGGCAGAAAGAACTACTACTCTTCTATATATATACGTAGTAGCAGTAGTAGGGGGTCTGGATATGTGGACGGACCCCGTAACTCCACTGCCGGACTTCAACTACCCGTTTTGTCCCTGTCGACTCGTTGTGGGGGTTCGGGAAAGTCCGGGGATTACCCTCCCCACTTTTCCGGATGACCCACGGCATCAACGCGCGATGGGGAAATCCTTCTCCACACAACGGCTCTTGCATTTTTTCCACGCCGCCGCGAACGGCGCAACCACGCGACATCCTCGGCGACAGGTTGTCCACAAGAGCCAACTCTAGTCGCCGACCAGCTCCTGGCGCACAGTCTCGACCCTTTCGCGGAAAGCGCGGTCGCGCGACATCTGCCGCTCCACCTTGTCCACGCTGTGAATCACCGTGCTGTGATCCCGCCCGCCGAACGCCTGTCCGATCTCGACCAGCTGCATCTCGAGAACGTTCCGCGCCAGGTACATCGCGATCTGCCGGGGCACGGTGAGACTCTTGATCCGCGCCTTGGACCGCAAGCCGTCCGGCGTCACCATCCAGCGCCGGGCCACGACCTCCTGGATCTTGTCGATCGAGGGGCGGCGCCGGGCCGCCAGCAGCGGATCCTCCTCCGGCGGCCGGATCTTGTCGGCCAGCGCCTCGCGGGCCAGCTCGATCGAGACTTCCCGGTGCTTGAGCGAGGCGAACAGCAGCAGCTTGATGATGCACCCCTCGAGCTCCCGCACGTTGCTCCGGAC
>DATEHG010000201.1:0-2879 GCA_035279705.1 Gemmatimonadales bacterium | reverse complement strand
GCTCCCTGACTGGCCAGGCTTCCACCGCCTGTTACTGAGCGCCAGCGAACTACAGCTGGCTACAGAGTGTGAGAAATCCACCAGGGATTGGTTCCAGGCCTTGGCGGACGCTGACGGCGAGATCAGTACAACCGATGAGGGGGGTGGCCTGTCTTCCTGGTCTGCGAGTATCCGTCTGGAGGACTCCGGCAGCAAGGACAGTTAGCCAGGGTACCGCCTAACCAGCGCTTGAAGCCGCCGGGCGCGGCCCGCTTCGGATTGATGCAGTTCAATGAGAGGGTGGGAAACCAACAGAGCGCAGGTTACACGGATTATCAGATCAGAAGTTGCGTGAAGTCTACAGTTAGATACGATCGGTTCCGGTCTCCCGTCTCCCGTCTCCCTCAGTACCCCACCGCCATCCCGTCCTTCCGGGGATCCGATCCCGCCACATAACCCCGCTCCAGCCGGATGATGGCCTGTCCGCCGCCGGCATTGCCCGGCTCCAGCTCGACCACGTGATGGCCCATCGACTCGAGCTGGCGGCGCACCGCGTCCCCGATCGGCGCCTCCAGCGCCACCCGCACTCCCTCATACGAGCGGAACCTCGGCGCGTCGATCGCCTCCTGGATGTTCATCCCGAAGACGAAAAGATTGAGCAGCACCTGGAGCTGCCCCTGCGGCTGGATGCTCCCGCCCATGACGCCGAAGCTCATGTACGGCTCTTCCCCGCCCGGGCCGGTGCGGGTGACGAAACCGGGGATGAGCGTATGGAAGGGGCGCTTCCCGGGGGCCACGGTGTTGGGCAGCCCCGGAGTGAGAGTGAAACCAGCACCCCTGTTCTGCAGCGCGAACCCTGTGCCCGGCACCACCACTCCCGATCCGAACGCGTCGTAGTTGCTGTTGATGAACGACACCATGTTGCCCTGCGCGTCGGCCGTCGTCAGGTAGATCGTTTCACTGGCGGTGGCCGCCGAATCGGGTCCCACGCGAACGGCGGCGCGGTCGAAGTCGATCCTGGCGCGGCGCTGCGCGATGTAGCCGTCGGTGAGCAGCCGGGTGACGGGGATCTCGACGCTGGCCGGCTCACCCACATACCGCGCGAGATCCGCATAGGCCAGCTTCTTCGCTTCGATCAAGCGGTGGAGGTAGGGCGCCGAATTGTGGCCCAGCGCCTTGAGGTCGTACGGCTCGAGGATGCGGAGCATCTCGAGCACCGCCACCCCCTGGTTGTTCGGCGGCAGCTCCCAGACCCTGTAGCCCTTGAATGGCACCGAAATCGGCTCCACCCATTCGGCGCGCTGGGCCTTCAGGTCGTCGAGGGTAAGGTACCCTCCCAGGGTGTGGACCCGGTCGACGATGCGCTGCCCCAGCGGACCCCCATAGAGCGCGCCGGTGCCCTGCTCGGCGATCATCCGGAGGGAGGCGGCCAGTTCGGGATTGCGGAACCACTCGCCGGTCTTCGGCGCCCGCTCGCCGTTTACCAGGAAGGTGTGGCGGGCGCCTTCGTCCTGCTTCAGCCGGTCGACCTCGTCCGCCCACTGACTGGCGATGATCGGTGAGACAGGAAAGCCATCCTGGGCGAGTTGAATCGCCGGCGCCAGCGCCTGCGCCAGCGAGAGCGTGCCGTAGCGCTTGAGCAACGCCTCCCACCCCGAAATCGCTCCCGGCACGGTGATCGCCTCGGCGCCGTAGGTAGGCACCTCGCTGTGTCCCCGGCGGATCAGCTCCTCCCGCGTCATCCCCGCGCCCGCTCGGCCGCTGGCGTTGAGGGCGACGAGTTTTTTGTCCTTGACCGACCAGGCCAGGGCAAACATGTCGCCGCCGACGCCGGTCATGTGGGGCTCGACCAGCGCGAGCACCGCCGCGGCCGTGACGGCCGCGTCGAACGCGTTGCCGCCACGCTGCAGGACCGCCAGCCCGGCGGCGCTCGCCAGCGGCTGACTCGTCGCCACGACCCCATGCGGCGCATACACCGGCGATCGTCCCGCGAGCGTGGTGGGCCGCTGCGTTTGTGCCTGGGAGTGTGGAGCCACGGCCATCAGGAGGAGGATAGAGGCAGCGAGAGTAGAGGATTTCATGGGCACCTATGCTATCCACCCAGAGGAGCCAGAGCCAGTGTGTGCCGCGGATTCCCGCTCCCTGCTCCCCGTTCCCTGCTCCCTTATCTGCCGCTTACCGTTTCCCGCCTCCCCGATTAAACTCCGCCTGCCAAAATGGCCGACCCCCACCGCGGCAGGTACGATGACGAAGCGCGACTTCCTCACCATCACCGATCTCAGCCGGGACGAGCTCCACCAGGTGATCGAGCTCGCCATCCAGCTCAAGGCGGGCAAGGGTCCGCGACGCCCCCTCGAAGGGCGGACGCTGGGGATGGTCTTCGCCAAGAGCTCCACCCGGACCCGGGTGTCCTTCGAGGTCGGAATGTATCAGCTGGGAGGTCACGCGCTCTTCCTCTCGGCCCGGGACATCCAGCTCGGCCGTGGCGAACCGATCCGCGACATGGCGCGGGTGCTGTCCCGCTATCTCGATGCGATCATGATCCGCACCTTCGACCAGCAGGAAGTCGAAGAGCTGGCCCGGTTCGCCTCGATTCCGGTGATCAACGGCCTGACCGATCTCCATCATCCCTGCCAGATCCTGGCGGACCTGATGACGATCAGGGAGCAGCTCGGCGGCTGGGAGGGCAAGCGGGTGGCCTGGATCGGGGACGGCAACAACATGGCCAACAGCTGGATTGAAGCGGCCGGGGTGCTCGGCTTCGAGCTCCGCCTGGCTTGCCCCGAGGGGTACGAGCCGGACCGGGAGACCTACACCCGCCACGCTGCCCGCACGAAGCTCCTCATCACCGAGCTGCCCGAGGAAGCGGCGGAAGGCGCCGATGTCGTGACGACGGATGT
>DATEHG010000200.1:0-8813 GCA_035279705.1 Gemmatimonadales bacterium | reverse complement strand
GCCGATCGGCTTGGGGCAGAGCTGCTTGAGATACGCCACGGCATCGGCGCGCGCGTCCGACGTCGGGGTGATGGTGATCTTGGTGGCGGCGGCCGCCGTGGCGGCCTTCTTGTCGCCGCCGCCGCAGGCCGCCAGCGCCAGGGCGACGAGGGTCAGGGCGCTCCGGCTCAGACGCAACGTCTGCATAGACATCCCCTTGGAAGGATTGGCACGGATTGGAATGGCCGCCCCGTCGACCGGGCGGGGACAGTGCAGCAATAAGCTACACCCCTGCTGGCGGGACGGAAGGGAGATCCAGAACGGCATCCACAGATGACACGGATGGCACAGCGGAAGGAGCCCCAGCCCCGACAAAGCGACGGTATTCCAGGCGGCGGCCACCGAAATTGATCAACAACGCTCTGTTGAGGCCGCTTGCTTTGAGGTAATTGAGTACTTGTGCGTGCTCTTGCGGACCGAGCCTCCCCAGCGCTTTGAGTTCGACGATGACAGTGCCGAAACAAATCAGATCCGCGCGATACGTCGTCCGAAACACGCGGCCTCGAAATCTGATTGGGAGCGACACCTCCACTTGAAACGGAACGGATTGCTCACTCAGGGTCTCGCGCAGCGCTTCCCGATAGACGGCCTCGAGAAAGCCACTTCCCAGGCTGCGATGTACCATCATGGCACATCCAATGATCGCGTACGTCTGAGGGTCCAGCGCCGCTCGAGAGTTGTCCGGCATCCGTCGATTCTAAGGTCGCCAACCGCATTCTTATCATTGATTCCTCTCGAGGGGTTGCCCGAAAACGCGTGACTTGAGGCGCCCAGCGGGCGACATCGAGCTTCATCCGTGTCATCTGTGGATGGCATTTCCTCCCTCTCGACAATTGTGAGGCCGCTGGGTAATCTGGCTAACCCAACCCGTCCCACCGGAGTGTTTCGATGGCCCGCGCAATCGAGTTGAAGACCCCGATCCCCGGCCCGATGAGCCAGGCCCTGGCCGCCCGGCGCGCCAAGGCCGTGCCCCGCGGGGTTCCCTCGACCACACCGCTCGCCATCGTGTCCGCCGAGGGATCGGTGCTGACGGACGCGGACGGCAACCGGCTGATCGACTTCGGGGCCGGGATCGGCGTGATGAACGTGGGACACAGCCACCCGAAGGTCGTGGCCGCGATCCGCGAGCAGCTGGAACAGTTCACGCACGTCTGCTTCCCGGTCTCGAGCTACGAGGCCTATGTGTCGCTGGCGGAGAAGCTCAACCGCCTCACGCCGGGGGACCACGAGAAGCGCACGTTTTTCGTGAACAGCGGCGCGGAAGCGGTCGAGAACGCCATCAAGGCCGCGCGCCACTTCACCAAGCGCCAGGCGGTCGTCTGCTACGAGCACGCCTTCCACGGCCGCACCTACCTCGGCATGTCACTCACCTCGAAAGTGAGTCCGTACAAGAAGGGGTTCGGGCCGTTTGCGCCGGAGGTGTATCGCATTCCGTTTCCCTACTGCTACCGGTGTCCGGAGGGGGGCAGGGGGGCAGGGGGGCAGTGCTGCATGGCGTCCACCGAACTGATGGAGCGGCAGTTCGCCGCCGTGGTCGATCCCGATTCGGTCGCGGCGATCATCATCGAGCCCGAGCTCGGCGAAGGCGGCTTCATTCCGGTGCCGCCGGATTACATGGCGGCGCTCGCCCGGTTCGCCAGGGCCCACGGGATCGTCCTCATTGCCGACGAGATCCAGACCGGCTTCGGCCGCACCGGCCGCCTCTTTGCCTGCGAGCACTACGGCCTCGTGCCTGACCTCATCACCACCGCCAAGTCGCTGGCGGGCGGACTTCCCCTCGCCGCCGTGACCGGACGCGCCGACATCCTGGATTCGGCCCAGCCGGGCGGCCTCGGCGGCACCTATGGCGGTAACCCGCTGGCGTGCGCTGCGGCGCTGGCGGTGCTCGATACCATGGAAGGGGAAAAGATTCCCGAGCGGGCGGCCGCGGTGGGCCAGCGGATCACGGCGCGGTTCCGGAAATGGCAGCAGCGTCACCGCTTCATCGGCGACGTGCGCGGCCTCGGCTGCATGGTGGCGATCGAGCTGGTGAAGGATCCGGCCACGAAGGAGCCGGACAAGGAGCGCACCACGAAGCTCCAGGCCGAAGCGCTCAAGCGCGGCGTGATCCTGCTGTCCGCGGGGACGCTGGGCAACGTGATCCGGGTCCTGGTGCCGCTCACTGTGACCGACGCGATCCTCGAGGAGGGACTCGACGCGATGGAACAGGCCGTCGACGCGATCGGCGGCTGACGCGATGACTTCGCAGGCCTTGTTCCGACGGCTCGCCGCCGCCGCGCTCCTGGGATCGCTCGCTGCCGGGCGGGCGGCCGCGCAGGACAGCATCCCCGCCGCCGACCGGTACCAGGCTGCCACCGCGCGCCTCGGTGAGTTCATCACTCGGCAGATGGCCGACAAGGACATTCCGGGCCTCTCGATCGCGCTGGTGGACGACCAGCAGACGGTCTGGGCCCGCGGGTTCGGTGTGAGGTATGCACAGGACAGCACTCTCGGACCGGTTACCGCGAAGTCCGTCTATCGCGTCGCGTCGGTCTCCAAGCTCTTCACCGCGCTCGCCGTGATGCGGCTCGTCGAGCAGAAGAAGATCGATCTCGACCAGCCGGTCTCCCGCTACCTCCCGGAATTCCATCCGGCCAACCCGTTCAACCGGGCCATCACCGTCCGCATGCTGCTCACCCACCGCTCCGGCCTGGGGCGGGAGCCGCCCGTAGGCGGACTCGGTGACAGCACGTCCCATTCGCTGGCCGAGGCGATCGCCAGCCTGAATGACACCCGGCTGGTCTACCGGCCCGACACGCACACCAAGTACTCCAACGCCGGCTTCGGCGTGCTGGGCCTCCTGGTGGAGAAGATGGCCGGAGACTCGTTCGCGGCGGTCGAACGGCGCGAGGTGCTCGGTCCGCTGGGAATGTCCGGCAGCGATTTCGCGCCGCGGCCCGACCTCCTTGCCCAGCTCGCCTACGGGCGCATCTGGGCGCCGTACGGCCGTGAGGAACCGGCGCCGGTCTTCGATTTCGGGATTTCTCCCGCCGCCAATCTCTACACCTCCGTGCTGGAGCTGGGCCGGTTCGAATCGGCGTTGTTCGCCGGCGGGCGCGGGGTCGTCTCCCCCGATGTCCTGAGCAGCATGCTCCAGCCGCAGGCAGGGCCGTCGTCGCCCTTCGGCCTGGCGTTCGAACTGGGCTCGCTCGAGGGGCACCGGACCGCCGGCCACGGCGGCGTCGCGTTCGGCTACGCGACCACCGTGCTCACCGTTCCGGAGCAGAAGCTCGGCGTGGTCGTCGTGGCCACCCAGTACTGGACCAACGCCGTCACCGACCGGATCGCCCGCGAGACGCTGCGCATGGCGATGGCGGCCAAGGCGGGCGCGTCACTGCCGCGAATCGAGCAGCCGGACAGCGTGCCAGCGGAACTCGCCCGGAGGCTCGCCGGCCATTACGGCTCGGGTGAGGGGGCAGTCGACCTGGAGTTCGAGTTCGACCGGCTCTTCGCCACCTGGTCTTCCGGCGGACCGCGGTCCGAGGTGCGGCTGCTGGGCGACACCCTGGTCACCGATGACCGCGTCAGCTACGGTCGCCGCCTGCTGCCGCTCGGCACTCGCCTGGTGTCGGGGCGGGACACCCTGATGAAAGTGGTCGAGCGGCAGCCGCCGGCCGCGCCGGCGCGCTGGGAGGGATTGATCGGGGAGTACGGGCCGCCCTATGGTCCGCTGGTGATTCTGGAGCGAGACGGGCGGCTCGTGGCCCAGCGGGCCATGATCATCTTCTATCCGCTCAGCGAAATGGGGCGGGACACCTTTCAGTTTCCGCCCCAGGGCCTCTACGACGGCGAACGGGTAGTGTTCATCCGGGACAGCAGTGGCAGGGCCATCGGGGCAAATCAGGGCGGTGTGGTCCTGCCGCGCCGGCAGATCGAGCCTGAGGCCGGCGCAGTCTTCCGGATCGCGCCGATGCGCCCGGTCGAAGAACTCCGCGCCGAGGCGCTGGCGGCCACTCCGCCCGTCGACACGGTGCCGCGCCTGGCGCCGGACCTGGTGGAGCTGACCACGATCGATTCGACCATCCACCTCGATGTCCGTTACGCGACGACCCGCAACTTCATGGGGGCAGCGTTCTACTCGGAGCCGCGCGCGTTCATGCAGCGCCCGGCCGCCGAGGCGCTGGTCCGCGCGGCGGCCACCCTGCGGCGCCAGGGATACGGCCTCCTGATCCACGATGCCTACCGACCCTGGTACGTGACGAAGATGTTCTGGGACGCGACCCCGCTGGCCCAGCGCATTTTCGTGGCGAATCCCCGGAACGGTTCCCGGCACAACCGGGGCGCGGCGGTGGACCTTTCGCTCTACTCGCTGAAGGACGGGAAGCCGGTCTCGATGGTCAGCACCTACGATGAGTTTTCCCCCCGGGCCTACGCCGACTATCCGGGCGGAACGTCCCTCGAGCGGTGGCACCGCGAGTTGCTGCGCCGGGCCATGGAAGCGGAGGGGTTCGTGGTCTACACCGCGGAGTGGTGGCACTTCGACTACAAGGACTGGCGGCAGTACCCTGTTCTCAACCTGACTTTCGAGCAGCTCAAGCCGTGACCACGATCGAACGCGACATCCTGCGAGCTCGCCTCAATGTCGAACTGGAGCGGTTCGCCGATACCCATCCTCGCTCCCGCGCGCTGGCGGAAAAGGCGGGCAACCTCCTCATCTCCGGGGTACCGATGCCCTGGATGGTGCGCTGGGCCGGAGCGTTTCCGCTCTTCGTACAGTCCGGAGCGGGGCCCAACTTCGTGGATGTCGACGGGCACCGCTATATCGATTTCTGCCTCGGGGACACCGGGGCCATGAGCGGCCACGCGCCGGGCGCCACGGTGCGCGCCGTCGAGAAGCAGGCCATCCGTGGCCTGACCTTCATGCTGCCGAATGAAGACGCCATCTGGGTGGCGGACGAACTCCGCCGGCGTTTCGGCCTCCCGGCCTGGCAGTTCACCCTGAGCGCGACCGATGCCAATCGGGCGGTGATCCGGCTGGCTCGGCAGCTCACCGGTCGCTCGAAGATCCTGGTCTTCAACTGGTGCTACCACGGCACGGTGGACGAGACGCTGGCGGTCCTCGACAATGGTGCGGTCAAGCCACGACCGGGCAACATTGGGCCCCCGGTGGATCCGGCGCTCACCACCCGCGTGGTCGAGTGGAACGACGCCGCGGCACTCGAGGCTGAGCTGGCGCACGGTGATGTCGCCTGTGTGCTGGCGGAGCCGGCCATGACCAACATCGGGATCATCCCGGCCGAGGCGGGCTTTCATGCGGCGCTGCGGCAACTCACCCGCCGCAGCGGCACGCTGCTGGTGCTGGACGAGACCCACACGATTTCGGCCGGCCCCGGCGGGCTGACCCGTGCCGAAGGCCTCGAGCCGGACTTCCTCACCATCGGCAAGGCGATCGGTGGCGGCGTTCCGGGTGCCGCCTACGGCTGCACTGCCGAGCTGGCGGCGCGCCTTGCGGCGTCGCTGAACGTGCTGGAGGCGGATACCGGCGGCATCGGTGGCACCCTCGCCGCCAACGCCCTCTCGCTCGCGGCCATGCGGGCGACGCTCGGTTCGGAGCTCTCCAACGAGTCGTTCGGTGAAACCATTCCGATGGCCGCGCGCTGGACGGCCGGGATCCGCGGCGTGATCGCCAAGTTCGGCCTGCCGTGGTGCGTGCAGCGGCTGGGCTGCCGCGCGGAGTACTGGTTCCGCCCCTCATCTCCCAGGAACGGCGGCGAAGCGGCGCAATCGGTGGATCCCGAACTGGAGCGCTACATGCACCTGGCCGCGCTGAACCGCGGCGTGCTGCTCACCCCCTTTCACAACATGGCGCTGATTGCCCCCGGCGTTTCCGTCAACGACATTGACCGGCACACCGCGGCGTTCCATGAAAGCGTGGCGGCGCTGGTGGGGAGTTGAATTCGCCGGGGTAGTTTGAGGCTCGGTTGATCCGGCTAGCGGACAATTGCCGGTGGGGCGGCCGTCCTCGGCCGCCCATTCCCATACCGACCACCGAAGTCCAGTGTGATGGACGACGAGCTCTTCCAGTATCGCCACCGCCTCCCCCACTGGCGCTCGCCCAACGCGACTTACTTCGTCACATGGCGACTCCACTCGCGGCAGCCTGTGTTGCTTCCACGAGATCGTACCGTCGTTGCGTCATCCATCGAACATTTCAATCAGCAGCGATTTGAGCTGGCTGGGTATGTTGTAATGGATGACCACGTCCACGTCCTCGTCGCCCCGCATGGCGGTTCGCGATTGCAGGACCTCGTGTCCGGGTGGAAGTCATTTACTGCGCATCAACTGACCGCACATCATGGTCGGCGGGCGCCCGTGTGGCAGGATGAGTATTTCGATCGAATCGTGAGAGACGACGCAGAGTTTCTGCGGAAATTGCGGTACATCCTGAACAATCCGACAAAGCGGTGGCCGGAGATGACCACGTACCCTTGGGTCGCAGTAAATGGAATCTCCCCATCTAGGGCGGCCGGGGACGGCCGCCCCACCGAATCACCGTGAACTCGCGCAGCCGCATCGGCGACACCTGAGAGGCGAGTATGAGCGAACAATCCCCCCCGACCGGCCCCGACTTCTCCCAGGGCGTTCCACTCTCCGATCTCGTCGTCGATACGCCACTGCCGGGTCAGGTTGATGGACAGTCCGTCATTCTCGTCCGCCACGCGCAGGGCATCTCCGCGGTCAGTGCCGTCTGCACTCACTACAGCGGTCCGCTGGCCGAGGGACTGGTCGTCGGCGGCACGATCCGCTGTCCGTGGCATCACGCCTGTTTCGATCTCCGGACCGGAGCCGCGATCGGGGCCCCGGCGCTCAATTCGCTCGCCTGCTGGGAGGTCGAGCAGTCTGGTGGTCGGGTGGTGGTGCGGCGCCAGGCATCGGCGCCCCCTCGGCCCGCCGCCCCCGCAGGCGCACCGGCCTCGGTGGTCATCATCGGAGCCGGTGCGGCGGGGGAGTCCGCGGCTCAAACACTCCGCAACGAGGGATATGCTGGTCCGGTCACCCTCGTAGGCACCGATCCGTCGGTGCCGGTGGACCGGCCCAATCTGTCCAAGGACTACCTCGCCGGTAACGCCCCCGAGGACTGGATTCCGCTGCGTCCCCGGGAATGGTACGCCGAGCAGCAGATCGAACTCCGAACCGGAACAACGGTCGAACGCGTCGATGCCGCGCAGCGGTCGGTGAAGCTCACCGACGGCAGCACGCTCGAGTACGGCGCTTTGCTCCTTGCCACCGGCGCCGACCCGATCCGACTCCCGATTCCCGGCGGTGAGCGTGCGCTGGTCCTTCGTACCCTGGCCGACAGCCGCGCCATCATCGACCGCGCCAAGGGCGGCGGCAGAGTGGTCATCCTCGGCGCTTCATTCATCGGCCTCGAGGCGGCGGCGGCCCTGCGGACCCGCGGACTCGAGGTGCACGTCGCCGCTCCCGAGGCCCGCCCGCTGGAGCGCATCCTGGGGCCCGAGGTGGGGGACTTCATCCGCCGGCTGCATGAGGAGCATGGCGTGGTCTTTCACCTGGGCGGCAGCGCTCAGTCGATCGCCGAGGGATCGGTCACCCTCTCGAATGGAGAAGTCCTCCCGGCGGACTTCGTCGTGGCCGGCGTCGGCGTGCGGCCGGCCGTGGCGCTGGCGGAAAAGGCGGGGCTCACGCTCGACCGCGGCGTCGTGGTCAATCAATTCCTGGAAACCAGCGTCGCCGGCATATGGGCAGCCGGGGATGTGGCGCGCTATCCGGATCCGCGCTTCGGCGGATCGATCCGGATCGAGCACTGGGCGCTGGCACAGCGCCAGGGGAGGACGGCGGCGCGCAACATCCTGGGCCGGCGTGAGGCGTTCACCACGGTGCCGTTTTTCTGGAGCCAGCACTACGATATCTCGCTCAACTACGTGGGCCACGCCGAGAAATGGGACCGGATTGAAATCCACGGCAGCCTCGACGGCCATGACGCGACCGTGATCTACCGGCTCGCAGGGAAGGTGCAGGCGGTCGTGACTCTCTGGCGGGACCGGGTGAGCCTCGAAGCGGAAGCCGCGCTCGAGCGGGGCGATGCGGCGGCGCTCGACCTGGTGCTGCGTGGCTGAAGCGGCGGCTGCGCCCGACAACTGTCTCTGGACCAGCCAGGCGCCGCCGGCGGACTTTCCTGAACTGCCTGTCCCCGGGCGGACGGCAGTCGCCGTCATCGGCGGCGGGTACACGGGCCTGGCCGCGGCGCGGAGTCTGGCCCTCGCAGGAGTCGACGTCACGCTCTTCGAGCGCGACCGGCTCGGCGCCGGCGCCAGCAGCCGGAACGGCGGGTTCGTCCTGCCGGGATTCAAGCCCGACGTTCACGAGATCGCCAGCCGCCATGGAGACGAGGCGGCGCGCACCCTGTTCCGCCTGAGTCTCGATGCCGTCGATTTCGTCGAGCGCCTGGTGGTCGACGCGAAGATCGCCTGCGATTTCGAGCGGCCTGGCGGGATTACGCTCGCGGCCCGCCCCTCCCACGTCACTGGTCTCGCCGAGTCGGTCCGCACCCTGAAGTCCCTCTGCGGCTACGACACCGAGCTGCTGGACGCTCGACAGGTGCGGCAGGAGATCGGATCGGACGCCTACGCTGGTGGCGTGCTCGATCCAGGTGCCGCGGCACTCCATCCCGCCCGCTATCTCGCCGGCCTGGCGTCCGCCGCGCACCAGTCGGGCGCCCGGCTCCTCGAGCACACCCAGGTCACCGTCATAACAGGCGCAGAGGGCGACTTCAC